>DASXRT010000175.1:0-6591 GCA_036506455.1 Thermoanaerobaculia bacterium | reverse complement strand
GCGCACTCTTCTCATCATCGCTCAGTCCCAGATTCTTGAACGTGTCGTAGTGATTCACGACTTCGCGCAGCGTGGCGAAACGACCATCGTGATAGAAGCCACCCTTCGAATGAGCCCACAGCCCACGCAGCGGCGCGGTTCTGTAGGTTTTCTCCGGAGAGCGATTGGCCTGGAAGTCGTCGATTCCGATGTCAGCCGGCGGATGCGTATTCCATCCCGGTTCGGTGAAGAGCGGCGGCACATGACATGTCGCGCACTGCGCCTTGCCGCGGAAGATCGCCGCGCCCCGCTCCGCCTTCGCTCGATCGAAAGAGCCTGCCGGTGGTTGCGGCGTCGGCAACGCGAGCTGATAGAAATGCAGCGCGCCCAGCTTTGCGGTGACCATGTCCACGGCGCTGCGTTTGTTGCCGAAGCCGTTCTTCGCGGCCACGGGATATTGATCGGCATTCATCAGGCGCCGATCGAAAAACGTTCCCTGTCCCGACAGCTCCAGATTCGCAACATAAGCGTTCCAGTAGGTCACTGTTCCCCAGCCGCCGGTCCACGTGTGCATGTTGACGCCGGCCATTCCGAACGCCGGCGGAATGAGCGTCGCCGCGGCCTTGCCATCGGGTCGGAACGCTTTTCCGTCGAGGTTCAACTCCGCATCGAACTTTCCCGGTCCCCAGCTCGCCAATACTTTGCGTGTCGTCGCATCATCGACGCCCAGGAGCTTGCTGATGGCGTTGAGTCCGGGAGTGAGAGAGATGATGGCGCCGGAATTGAGATCGCGATTCGGCCAACCATCGAGCCGGCGGCCGATGCCGGGCGAGAAGGAATCATCAACAGTCGAATGGCAGACGGCACACGTCAGGCCGATCGACTTCAGGCTTCCATCGGCGTTGAACTTTCCCTGCACCCCAACGACAGCATTCAGTTTGATCAGCGTCAGAGTTGTCGCCGGATCGTCGAGGTCGACCTTTCCCTGCTTGATGCCGTCGACGACCGCGGATGGAAGCGCTGCGGCGTCGACTTTCAAGCCGACCGATAGCGCTGTCTTCGGACTCACTCCTCCGCCCACGCCGCCGAACTTGGAGCCTTCAATCGCCTGATGGAGCTTCAGCGTGTCAGTCCAGAACACTTCATCGCCGAACGTATCGAAGCGAAAAATCGACTGCCCTTCCGCGAACATGCTCTTCGCGTTGCGCTCGACCGCCGCACTCCAGTTCTCTTTGGTTGCTGTCACTTCGCCCATCTTCCGAGCCGGCGGTTTTTTCGTGCTGGTGCGATCGGCGGCAAAGATCGCCGCCGTTCCGATGACGATGAGCGTGGCCACGATGCCGAGCCGCGCCGCTTTCGGCGCCCTCTCGTGAGAATGACGTTCGTCCGCATTTCGCATGAGTTTTCCTTTCCACGAATAACCCAAGCGTGCGCTTGCATAATTTGGACCCAACCTCGTCGCTCACTCGCGACTCGCCAGGATGGTGTAGTGGATGGCGCAGCCGGCGACCAGAAGAAGAATGATCAGACTGAAGAGGCTTGTCCGGCCATGGACGATGAATTTGTAGCCGACATAAATGCTCTCGATCAGCGTTGCCAGGACAAAACCTGCTGCCTTCTCCCTGAGCTGACCGGTTCGTGCAGGTTTCAGCATGAGCTACTTCGGGACGGCTGCTCTTGTTTCGTGATAAGTAGCGTACGGAAAGGTCAATCATCCCTTGCGGTGGAATGTGCTGCTGGGTCGCATCGCACTTGGCGTCTCGATGACGGCCACGGTCGTCCCGCTGTTCGCCGTCGATCGACTCCTCGTCGGCGACGTCATGACGCGGGAGCTGACGAAAGCCTCGGCCGATCGGTTCGAGATCGTCGCAGACGCAGGACAGTATGTGCGCGCTGTCGTCGAGGAGCGGCGAGCGAACGTCGATATCCGCGTCTCGGATCCTGGCGGTAAGCAGGTCCTCGCAATCGCCGGCTCGAAACGAACACACGCATTCGAGCGGATCTCGTTCATCGCCCCGGTCTCGGGCGCATACGTCGTGACCATCACACCGAAGAGCGTCGATACGGATCACGGCCGGTATGAGCTGCGTCTCGAGATCGTGCGAACGCCGTTGCCGGAAGACTGCAGCCGGCTCGAGGCCGAGGAAGCGTGGCGCGAAGGGCAGCGCCTTAACCAAAAGGGCTCGGCGGATTCACTCAAAGCAGCCGCCGGCAAGTACACGCAGGCGGTCGGCGCCGCCGATCAAGCGGGCGACGTCGCCCTGAAGGCCGAGGCGCTGGCGTCGCTCGGATCTGTGCAGAATGCCCGCGGCGAATTGCGGCAAGGGCTGGACGCACATGCCGAGGCGTTTCAACTGGCACTGGCACTCAAAGACGAGTCGTTGCAGGCGTTGGAGCTCTACCACATCGGAACGCTCCACGGATTGCTCGGCGAAAATCGAAGGGCGTTCGGCGCTCTGACCACCGGTCTCGCCATCGCGCGCCATATCGAAGATCGTTCGCTGCAGGCAGCGCTGCTGAACGCGCTGGCGGTCCGATACAAGGACGTCGGAGAAATGGATACGGCGCTTTCGCTGTACAACCAATCGCTCGCCCTCGAGCGCTCTACAGGCGATTACGAGAACCCCACGCTGCTCAACAATCTCGGAAATCTCTATCACGAGCTCGGCCGATGGCAGGAAGCTCTGCAGCATTACCACGAGGCGCTGCCGATGTGGCGCAAGGCGGGGTATCGACGCGGCGAGGCGGCTACGCTGTACAACATCGGTCTCGTCTATCAGGAAGAAGGCGACTCGCGGCGGGCGCTCGTGTATTTCCGCAAGGCGCTGTCGCTGTCGCGCGAGAGTGGCAATCGTTCGGGAGAGGGGATCAGTCTCTACCGCATCGGGTCGGTTTCCGAAGACCTCGGCGATCTCGACGAGGCGCTGGCGCGTCTCAATGAGGCCCTGGTCATCTATCGCTCCATCGGCGATCCGCGCCGCGAAGCCGTCGCCCGGACCTGTATCGGTCGCATCCACGCTCGTCGCGGGGAGTACGACCAGGCGTTCGCGGAGTACGACCGCGCGTTGCCGATTGCGCGGGCCGCTGCGTATCGCTGGGGAGAAGCGTTCACGCTCAAGCATCTCGGCGATATCTGGGCGAACTGCGGCTCGCCTCTGCGCGCGATGGATTACTACAACGAGGCCTTGGCAGGGTTCGAGTCGATGGGTCGCGAAATCTGGGAGGCGAGCACGCTCGTCGCGATGGCCGAAGCCTACGACGCCGCCGGCGATATCGGCGCCGCGCGGACAACCGTCGATCGCGGTCTCGAGAAGATCGAGCACCTGCAGGCGAACGTGACCAGCCAGGAGCTGAAAGCGACCTACCTGTCATCGGTGCGGCATGGATACGAGCTGTCGATCGATGTGCTCATGCGCCTTCATCTCAGCGACCGGACGAAGGGTTTCGACAAGGCGGCGCTGCACGTGAGCGAGCGCGCTCGTGCCCGCAGCTTTCTCGATCAGATCAGGGAATCCGGTGCCGGCGCGCGTCGGGGCGCCGATGCCGCACTGCTGCGGCGCCAGCGCGAGCTTCGGCAGACCTTGACCGCGAAAGTGGAGCAGCAGGCGCGGCAGAGGGAAGGAAGTCCACGGAGCGGCGCTTCCGATGCCGCCTCGACCGACGTCGCGTCGCTCACCGATGAGCTGGAGGAGATCGAAAGGAAAATCCGAGCCAGCAATCCCCATTACGCGGCCGCGACGGACCGGCTGCTTCACGCCGACGAGATCCAGAAGCTCCTCGATCCGGAAACACTTCTGCTCGAATACACACTAGGAGAGAAGAGGAGTTTTCTCTGGGTGGTTAGCCAAACGATGGTCGCCAGTTACGTGCTTCCGCCGCGAAACGCGATCGAGCCTCCCGCGCGACGGCTCATTGAGCTGCTCGCCGAGCGCCCGACCGCAGTGCGGACGAAGGTGTCGATCGATCGCGCCGCGCGGGAGCTCACCGGGATGCTGTTACTGCCGGCGGCGGAGCGGTTGTCGGCGAAGCGTCTGGTGATCGTCAGCGACGGCATTCTTCACTACATCCCGTTCGCCGCGCTTCCCCTCTGGACGCATACCACGACTCCACTCATCACTCGCTACGAGGTCGTCAGTGTTCCGTCGGCGTCGTCGCTCGCCGCTCTTCGCGAGCAGCTCGCGACACGTTCGTCACCGTCCAAAGAGCTGGCTGTTCTCGCCGATCCTGTATTCCGCCGCAACGATGCGCGTGTAGCGGCGCACTTCAATGCGCCGGACGGCGTGCTGAAGCGCGCCGCTGCATCGAAGCACCGTGATGCGGGCGTCAATGCCGCGTCGCTGCCTCGGCTTCCTTACACGCGCCGGGAGGCGAAGGCGATTCTCGAGCTCGTCCCGCCGCGCGCGCGAAAAGAGGCGTTCGACTTCGCAGCCAGCCGGGCCACGGCGATGGACGGCAGTCTCGCTCAGTATCGGGTCGTGCACTTTGCGACCCATGGCTTCTTCAACACTGCTCATCCGGAATTGTCCGGGATCGTGCTCTCGCTCGTCGACGCGCGCGGCCGGGATCAGGACGGATTTCTGCTCACCAGTGACGTGATGGGAATGACCCTCACGGCCGACCTGGTCGTGCTCAGCGGCTGTCGCACGGCCTTGGGCAGGGAGGTGTACAGCGAAGGTCTCACCGGATTGAGCCGGGCGTTCCTGTTCGCGGGCGCCGCACGCGTGGTGGCGAGCCTGTGGAAAGTGGACGATGCCGCAACCGCCGAACTGATGACGCAGTTTTACCGCCGTCTGTTTCTGCAGAAAGCATCGCCGTCCGCGGCGTTGCGAGGAGCGCAGATGGAATTGCGCAAGCAGGAGCGATGGGCTTCGCCGTACTATTGGGCCGGGTTTGTCATGCAAGGCGACTGGAAGTGATGATGTATCGATCACCGCTCGCGCTGGCACGGAGGGACCCGATACGGCTTGTCGCTGACCGAAACAGGCTTCAACCGACTGTTGGACTATCTCGATCCCGACCGGGAAACCGCCGGGCGGCATTACGAGCAGATCCGGCGAAAGCTAGTGAAATTTTTCGAGTGGCGCGGCTGCACGGGTCCCGAGGAGCTCGCTGATGCGACGATCGACCGTGTCATCCGCCGACTCGTGGAGGGAGAGGAGATTCGAGCCAGAGATCGTTCCACGTACTTCTACGGTGTCGCGCGATACATCGCTCTCGAATCGTTCAATGCGCAGAAGGAAGCCGCTCGGTCTCTCGATCGCATGCCCGCTCGCCTCGGCGAATCGCACGACGATGAGGAGCGCCGCCTCCGCTGCCTCGATCGCTGCGTTGAAAAGCTTCCTCCCGACGCACAGAATCTCATCGTTGCGTATTACGATGCCGACGGCCAGCAGAGAATCACCAACCGGCGGCGGTTGGCCATGCAACTTCAGATCAGCGCGACGGCGTTGCGGCTGCGCGCTCACAAGATTCGGGAACAGCTTCAGACGTGCGTGCGCGAGTGCTGCGCAGGGAAAGAAACATGACGAATAGACTTGCTGCTGTGAATAGCGGCGACTTCGTTCGCTATCTTCTCGGTGAAGTTTCCGACAAGGAGCGCGCTGAGCTCGAACAGAAATACTTCTCCGATGACGAAGTCTTCGAACAGCTCGTCGACGCGCAGGAAGACCTGGTCGACGCCTACCTCAGCGGCGACTTGACACCGTTGCGGCGCAAACGCTTTGAAGAGCGCTTCCTGGCGACCGAGTCGGGATCCGACAGCGTGAAGTTCGCCGGCGCGCTTCGCCAGATGATCGCCGCCCGACAGACGCCGCCAGTCCGCAGAGCGCGCTTCGAGATGCGCACGCTGGCGATCGCGGCTTCGGCCGCCTTCGTCGTTTTTCTCGCGGCATGGATCATCGTGTCGTCTTCGCAACGGCGCGAGCCCACTACTGTTGCACGACAAGCTCCGCCCGCAGCGCAGAAGCAAGCGACTACCGGCCCCGCCCCGCAGCAGGCACCGGCTTCTCCGCTGCGCGAAACGCCGGTGGTGACGCTGCTCCTCACTCCCGGTAGTACGCGCGACTCGGATGTGGTGCCTCCGCTCGAACTTCGCGCGGCACCGCAATTCGTCCGGCTCGAGCTCGTCCTCGAAGACAACCGATACGACTCTTACCGAGCGGAGTTGCAGGACGTCGAAGGTCGCCGTCTGTGGGAGGAGGCGTCGCTTCAGCCGGAGCCGGCGCGCACCGGAAAGATGATCGTCATGAGAGTGCCGGCCAAACTGATCCCGCCGGGCGACTACATCGTTCTCCTCCACGGAATCCGAAAAGGGACCGCTCGCGAGATCAGCAACTACACATTCACCGTCGTGGCACGCGCCGCGCGGCGATCATAGTAGCTGACCGCGATCCGCCCCTCCTTCTCGGTGGGAGAGATTCATCTCACCGACCGAGGTGGTCGTGGAAGGCGCGCCGCTGAAGGTCATGGACGGCGGCGGCTCGCCGCCGCTTTCTGTCCACCCCGTCGTAGAAGAGTTGCCTCAGCCGGATCACGGTGACAACCGGTAGCTGCAGTGAGAAGTTAGGCAGCAACGTGGTACTCGCTCTGAACCAGGCCGCTCGGAAAGTGCCG
>DASXRT010000174.1:0-6373 GCA_036506455.1 Thermoanaerobaculia bacterium | reverse complement strand
TGAGCATCGACGATCTCGCTGCAGATCGCCAGTCCGAGTCCGCTGCCGGCCGGCTTGGTCGAATAGAACGGAAGCAGCGCCTGGCGCATCGTGGCCTCGTCCATGCCGCGGCCGCGATCGAGAACGCGTAAGGTCGTTCCGTGCGCCGACGGCTCGACGCCGACCACGATCTCGTCCGGTGCGCTTCCCGATTCGACGGCGTTCTTGAGCAGGTTGATCATCACCTGCTGTATCTGCGCGCGGTCGACCAGCGCCGTGCTCTCGGGCCGCCCTTCGATCCGAAACGGATAAAGGTCGCGCACTTCGCCGAGGAGCTGACTCCAGACGACGCGCTCCTTGCGCGGCGCCGGCAGACGCGCGAACTGCGCGTAGCCTTCGAGAAACGATTGCAGATGCTGCAGGCGCTCCTCGATCGTCGAGTAGATCTCGTCGAGGCGATCGGCGTGCTGGGGATGTTTTTGAATGTGTCTCGCCGAATGCACGAGCGAGCTGACCGGAGCGAGCGAGTTGTTCAGCTCATGGTTGATCGTGCGGATCGCTTTCTTCCAGACGCTCACTTCCTGCCGCCGGAGCTCGGGGGTGAGCCGCTCCAGCATGATCATCGTGTGGCGCTGGGTGTTCAGATGAAAAAGTCGCCGCGCGAAATGAAACGTCTCTTCCTGATCACGCATGGTCAGCGTGAAGATCGCATCCTCGCCGGATCGGACGACGTCACGCATCGGATCGACGAGAGCTTCCGCCACTTCGCTGAAGTGACGGCCATCGAGCCGCGTGCCGCCGCCGATCATCTCCCGAGCCGCGGCATTCGAATAGATGATGCGATCGGCCGCGTTGATCAGCACCACGGCGATCGGCGATCCCTGCAGAATCGTGTCGAGCAGCAGTTCCTTCTGATAGATCTCCTGCCGCTGCGTGCGAAGCACGTCGGCGACGTCGTTGTACAACCGGATCAGCTCCGACATCTCGTCATCGCCGTCCGCGGCCAGACGCAGACTGAAATCCTGATCGCGTAGCCCACGCACGCCGTCGCCAACGGCTGTCAGCATGCGGACATAACGCTCGCTGCGCGACCGCGCGCTCCAGATCGCGATCGGGATCGCCACCGCCAGCGCGGTGATGAAGGCGATGAAGACGCTGCCGCCGAGACGGTCGAAGACACGCACCGCCACGAGAGTGAGCAGCGCGGCGACGACGACGTTGCCGACGACGAGTGCGGCGACGCGGCCGGATAGAGATGTGCGCATGATCAGGTCGCCGGTCGACCTATTCTGGCTTAGGTTTTCGCTCCAGCACGATCCCGAGCTTCTCCATCCGCCGATAGAGTGCCTGCCGGCTCACGCCGAGCGTTTCGGCCGCGCGTGACACGCTGCCGCCCGCTTCGAGCAGCGCCGTCTCGATTTCCTTTCTCTCGACCGGCACGTCGCGCGGCTCGCGGCCCGGAACATCGAATCCGAGATCTTCGCGGCCGATGACATCACCGGTGGAGATCAGCGTCGCGCGCGTGATGCGATTCTGCAGCTCGCGCACATTCCCCGGCCATTCATACGAGAGGAGTGCAGCGCGAGCGTCATCGTCGAGAACCTTCTTGCCGCCGAGGAAGTGCTCGGCGAGGGGAAGGATGTCGTCTCGGCGTTTGATGAGCGGCGGCACGGCGATCTCGATGACGTTCAATCGGAAGTAGAGATCCTGCCGGAACGTGCCGCGCGCGATGCCTTCCCGCAGATCGGCATTCGTCGCGCAGAGGACGCGCACGTCGACGCGTCGAGTCTGACTGGAGCCCAGGCGCTCGAACTCCCCGCTCTGCAGAACGCGAAGGAGCTTGGCCTGGCCGGCGAGAGGAAGGTTCGCGATCTCGTCGAGAAAGAGCGTTCCGCCGTTCGCGGTCTCGAATCGCCCGATACGCAACCGGCTCGATCCGGTGTACGCCCCCGCTTCGGCGCCAAAGAGCTCACTCTCGATCAACTGCTCCGGCAGCGCGCCGGCATTCACTTTGACGAACGGTCCTTCGCGACGCGACGAGTTCGCGTGAATGATCTCGGCGATCTTCTCCTTCCCCGCGCCGTTCGGTCCGCTGATGAGGATCGGCACTTCCGATTTCGCGATCTGCACGGCCAGCGACACGACGCGATGCATCGCCTCGCTTTCGTATACGAGTCCGCAGAGGTCGCCTTCGATCGTGCGATGCGCGCGCAGGCGCTCGTTTTCCCGGCTGAGCTCGCGGATGTGCAGGAGATTGCGGACCGTCGCCAGAAGCTTCGCATCATCCCACGGCTTGGCCAGGTAGTCGGCCGCCCCTTCCTTGACGAGCTGCACGGCCGTCTCCAGCGATGTCCATGCCGTGATGAGCAGAATCGGCAGCGTCGGATCGATCGACCGAAACCGCCGGAAAAGCTCGATCCCCTCCTCTCCGCTGATCACTCCCGCCGTGAAATTCATGTCCTGCAGAACGACGTCGACTTCACCGCGCTCGACGAGCGCCATCGCGCGTGGCAGGCTCGATGTCGACTCGCACTCGATGTCGTTGATGTCGAAAAGGACGCGCAGCGCCTTCGCGACCGCGGGCTGATCCTCGACGATGAGGACTTTCATCGTGGCCGTGGCGCTCGAGATCACACACTCCTCGTGGCGATGGCCGGCGACACGCTCGCGCCGCGCAGCGCCGGCGGGATCGTCGCCACCAGACCGTTGATCCAGAGCAGAGCCATCCCTACGGCCACGAAGCGCCAGTCCATCTTCACTCCTGATACGTGTGTGACCAGGAGAAAGTTCAAGCCATACGTGGCGGCGATGCCGAGGAGGAGTCCGGCGGTGGTGACCATCCAGTTCTCGACGATGAAGTGCTTCAGGATGTCGCCGCGCGTCGCTCCGAGAGCGCGTCGCGTGCCGATCTGCCTCGTTCGCTCGGCGACGGAGAGCGAGGTGATGCCGATGATTCCGAGCGCGGTGACGAACACCAGCAGCGCGATCACCGCGGTCATCCCCTTCATGACCAGACGGCCGCCGGCGAAGAAAGTGCTCTTGATCTCATCGATCGTCTTGACCGTGATCGAGCGTCCGTCGTTCGCTTTCGTCAGCCGCGGCTCCAGCGCCGCCACGACGCTCTTCATCGCCCCCGGCTCGACGCGCAGCAGGAATCGCGTTCCGCGCGCGAAACTGCCCACGGTCGAGGGCGCGAAGAAGACATATTCGTGAATCGGCCATCCGTACGGGTTGTAGAACGGATCGAGCACGCCGACGATCGTATACGTGGCGGCACTGTCTTCGATCTGCTTGCCCACGACATGCGGCGTCTTGAACAGAAGCTCGGCGAGGGCCTTGCTGACGATGACGACTTTCGGATTGCCGTTGATTTGATCGTAGTCGTAGTCGTTAGGCGTGAAGTCGCGTCCTTCGATCAGTTTCGTACCGAGAGTGCCGAAGACATCGCCCTTCGAGTAGTAGACCTGCGAGCGCAGCGGAATGTCCTTCGTTCCGGCGATCTTGACAGTCGTCGAGCTGCCTCCGCCCTGCCACGGTACGAAGTTCGTGTTGAGAACAGCGCGCACGCCGGGTGTCGACTGGAGCACGCGCAGGTCGGCGTCGACATGATTGAGGATGTACTGCTGCTCGCGAAACTCGGGACGGAACGGCGCACTGCGGACCCAGAGCAAGTGATCGTCGTCGAATCCCGACGGCTTGACCATCTTCGTCCGTTCGGCGTTGATCATGTTCACGCAGTTGGTCACGATCGCCAGAGTGAAGGCGATTTCCAGAACGATCAGGATGACGCGCGTTCTGTTGTGGCGCATGGCGCGGAAAATCGGTCCGAGAGGCATCGCTTCTCCTTATTGCAGCTTGAGCTGCATGGCCGGCGGCAGCGTGCAGATACGCCACGCCGGGTAAACGCCGGCCACGAAGCCGGCCACGAGTGAGAGGAAAACGGCGGCGAAGACCATCTGCCCGTCGAGATGCACGGGGATGTTTCCCGGCAGCACCCTGCTCAGGAACGCCAGGACACCGATCGACAGGATCATTCCGGCAGCGCCGCCGATGACTCCCACCACTTCGCACTCGACGATGTGCTGCAGGAAGATCTGCCAGCGGCTCGCGCCGAGGGCGCGGCGCACCGAGACTTCGGGAGCGCGCGCCAGGAATTTGCCGAGGAGCAGCCCGACGAGGTTCAGCGAGCAGACGGTCAGGAAGAGAATCGAGACCGCCGCCATCGCGCTCATCTGCGGCTGCACGATTTTGAAGTCGCCCATCGTCTCCATGAGATTGGTCACGCGATTGTTGAGTGGACGTTCGAAGCGGCCATGCTTCTTCTGTTCGCGCACGTAGTTGTCGATGAACTCGCGATACGCGTGCTGCCTTTCTTTCGGCACTTCGACCCAGAACTGGATCCAATCGATGTCGGCGGCGTTCAGAAACTCTTCGAAGGAGTTGATCGTGTAGGAGCGCCAGCCGTCGCTGTTACCGCCAGTGCGAATCTTCATCAGCGGCGTGAAGGTGAACGGCAAAAAGATCGCCTCGGGCGGCGCGACGAAGTTGCCGTTCGGATCGAAGTAGCGGACCGTCGGCCGCCAGGGCGCGATGACGCCGGCGACTTTGAAGTCGCGATCGTCGATCCGCACCGTCTTGCCGACGCTGTTCACGCCACCGAACAGTTTCTTGTTCGTGGCGTCGTCGATGACGGCCACCGGTTCGGGTTTGGCGTCGGCGCGTCTGTCCCATCCGCCGCCGTACTGGAACGGCACTTCGAACATCGGAAAGAAGTCGGAGAAAACGAGCCGCACATTTTCCTGGTACGGTTTCGCGACCTTCGGATCGGGGGTGATGAAGAGGCGCGAGCTGAACGAGCCGGTCTGCCGCGCCGGGATCTTCGATTTCATCAGCTCCTGCATGTCGCGATAGCTGATCTGTGGCGGAAGCGACTTCGGATCGTCGCCGGGATACGGCTGCGCCGGATCCCAGTTGTCCATGCGGACGTAAAGGAGCCTCGAGCTGTGGCCCGGCAGCGGATCCTTAGCGAAGGCGTGACGCAGCGTGGTGAACGTCGTCGAGATGCAGATGCCGAGCGCGATCGCGGCGAACAGCAACGCCGTGAGATAAGGATTGCGGCGCAGACTCTTCGCGGCCATTCGAATGTTGTAGAGCAGCATGGTGGCCTCGTTAGTTCAGCGATGACGCGATGCCCGCGCTCGGGACGTTTTCGCGCGCGACAGTCACGCGCGGCTTCTCGAGGTCGACTACGCGGCCGTCGAGTACGTGCACTTCGCGGGAGGCGCGCGCCGCACACTCCGGGCTGTGCGTCACTATGACGATCGTCGTCCCTCGGCCGTTGATGGCGTCGAGCAGATCCATGATCTCCCGCGCCATCAGCGAGTCGAGGTTGCCGGTCGGCTCGTCGGCGAGGATCAGCTTCGGATCGCCGGCCAGGACGCGCGCGATGGCCACGCGCTGCTGCTGACCTCCCGAGAGTTGCGAGGGCAGATGTTTCCATCGCGATGACAAGCCGACGAGCTCCAACGCGCCCTCGATGCGGCGCTTGCGTTCGCCGGCCGAGAGACCGCGATAGCGCAGCGGCACATCGACGTTGTCGAATGCATTCAGATCGGGGATCAGATTGAAGCTCTGAAAGATGAAGCCGATGTTCTGATTGCGGATGCGCGACATCTCGCTGTCCGAGAGGCGGCTCACGTCCTTGCCGTCGAGCAGGTACGTGCCGGAGTCGAATGTATCGAGCAGGCCGGCGACGTTGAGAAATGTCGTCTTGCCGGAACCCGACGGTCCCATGATCGAGACGAACTCCCCTGCTTCGACATGCAGCGAAAAGTCTTCGAGGGCATGAGTTTCGATCAGCTCTGTTCTGTAGATTTTTGTGATCTTTTTCATTTCGAGCATTGGCTCACCTCAATAGAATTTCGTTCGCGTTTTCGAACGGCGTCGTGTCCGACACCACGATCGTTTCTCCTTCGCGCAGGCCGCTGACGACTTCCACTTCGTTGACGCTCGTCGCGCCGAGGACCACGGGGCGGCGTGTGGCGGACTGACCGTTGACGACGTAAGCGACGCGTCCGCCGCCGCTCTCCACGAAGGCGCCGCGCGCGACTTTGAGCACATCCCTTTTCGATTCGAACACGAGCCGCGTCGTGAGGCGCTGGCTCTGCTTCAGCCCCACCGGCGTAGCGCCATTGAAGGCCACTCTCGCCGTCACCTGGCTGTTCACGACCTCCGGCGAGATGGCGATGACGTTGCCGGTGAACTCGCGCCCTTCGAACGCGATGATCGCGGGCGTTCCGATCGTCGTCTCCGCCGCGTACTCTTCGGGCAGCGGCAGGTCCAGCTCGAACGAGGAGAGATTCACGATCGTCAGCACGGCTTGATTCGGAGCGAT
>DASXRT010000173.1:0-4084 GCA_036506455.1 Thermoanaerobaculia bacterium | reverse complement strand
CGAGGTCCACAAGCAATACGTGCGCGCCGGCGCGGAGATCCTGGAGACGAACACCTACGGCGCGAACCGCGTCAAGCTGCGGAGCTTCGGCATCGATGAGGAGCTGCGCGAGATCAACATCGCCGGAGCGCAGGTGGCGCGGAAGGCGGCGGGCGATTCGGTGTACGTCGCGGGGGCGATCGGTCCGCTCGGAATCCGCATCGAGCCGTACGGTCCAACCGCGCTCGACGAGGCTCGCGAGTTTTTCCGCGAACAAGCCGCGGCGCTCCGCGACGGCGGCGTCGATCTCATCATCCTGGAGACGATGTCGAACATCGCCGAGATCGAACAGGCCATTCTTGCTGTTCGCGATGTCTGCACGCTGCCCGTGATCGCGCAGATGACGATCGGCACGGACAGCCGCACGATCTACGGCGATTCGCCGCGGGTCATCGCGCAGCGGCTCGACGCGGCCGGCGCCGATGTCATCGGCTTGAACTGCTCTGTCGGTCCGGATGTGATGCTCGACGCGGTCGAGGAGATCGGCTCCGTCACCGCGAAGAAAATCTCCTGTCAGCCGAACGCCGGTCTGCCGCGCGACGTCGCCGGGCGGCAGATGTACATGGCCTCGCCCGATTACATGGCCAAGTACGCGAAACGGCTCATTCACAAAGGCGTGAAGTTCCTGGGCGGCTGCTGCGGCACCACTCCAGAGCACATCAAGAATATGGCCGATGCCGTGCGGCCGCTCTCACCACGCCGCACATTCGTCATCGTCGAGCGCGAGAGGATGGCGGAGCGGCAACCCGGAGTCGAGCCGACGCCGCTCGCCCAACGCTCGCGCTGGGGAAGGAAGATCGCCACCGGCGAATTCGTGACGACGATCGAGATCACGCCGCCGAAGGGTCCCAATCCCGACAAGATGGTCGAATCCGTCCGCTCGATCAAAGAGGCGGGTGTCGACGCTGTCAACGTGCCCGACGGTCCGCGTGCGCAAAACCGCATGGGCGCGATCGCCGTCGCCGTGCTTCTGCAACAGCGGGTCGGCATCGAGACCGTTCTTCACTACTGCTGCCGCGACCGCAATCTCCTCGGCATGCACTCCGATCTGCTCGGATGCGCCGCGCTCGGATTGCACAACATGCTGCTCATCACCGGCGATCCGCCGAAGATGGGCCCGTATCCGGAAGCGACGGCCGTCTTCGACATCGACGCCATCGGCCTGACCAACATGGTCAGCCTCATGAACCACGGTCTCGACCTCGGCGGCAATCCGTTCGGTGAGCCGACGTGCTTCACGATCGGCGTCGGCGTGAATCCGGGACATCTCGATCTCGAATACGAGTTGCGCCGTCTCGACTGGAAGGTGAAGGCAGGCGCCGAGTACGCGATCACGCAGCCGGTCTTTGACGTGCGTCAACTCGAGACGTTCCTGCAGCGCATCGAGCACATGGAGCTGCCGATCGTCGCCGGCATCTGGCCGTTGCTCTCGTATCGCAACGCGCAGTTCATGAACAACGAAGTGCCCGGCGTTTCCGTGCCTGATGACGTGATGGAGCGCATGCGCATAGCCAGCGAGAAGGGGAAAGAGTTCGGCTTGCGCGAAGGGGTGACCATTGCGCGCGAGACGCTCGAGCGCGTGCGCGAATCCGTCGCCGGCGTGCAGGTGTCCGCTCCGCTGGGCCGCGTCGATCTGGCGTTGCAGGTGTTCGAGGGGCTGGTGGAGAGGAAAGTCCTCACGTCATCCTGAGCGCAGCGAAGGATCTCAGTCGTCCTGGACTGAGTTCCTTCGCTGTCTACGCAGCTCAGGACGACGTGCGTCGGATCACGGCGATCGTCATGTCGTCGTCGATCGGCTTGCCGATCGTGAACGCACGCCACTCTGCGACCATCTCGTCGACAAGCGCCTGTGCTGTTCCCAGCGGCTGCCATCCCGCGATCGCTTCGACGTATTCATCGCCGAATTCTTTGTCTGTCGTGCTGCGTGCTTCGGTCAGGCCATCCGAATGAAGCAGCAGACGCTCGCCGGGTGAGAGCGTGCCGCGCACCTCTTGCCAGTGCAGCCCGCTCTTCACGCCGAGAGGGTAGGCGCCGGTGCCGATGCGCTCGACGATTTTGCCGCCGCTGTCGATCTTCAGGACTTGTGGATGACCGGCGAGAGTGGCCACGAAGTCACCATTGGGCGAAAGCAGAACATAGCAGGAGGAGAAGAACGAGCGCGATGTTCCCGTGCGGCAGAGGATGCGATTGAGGCTTCCCGTGATCGCAGCAGGCGACGGATCGACGTCGAGCTGCGTCCGGAACGCGGCGTGCGCGACGGCCATGACCAATCCGGCAGCCATACCGTGTCCTGACGCGTCACCGAACAAGACGGCGATGCGGCCGTCGGCGAGCGGAACGAAATCGTAGATGTCGCCGCCGACAGTATTGGCGATGTGATTGAACGCGGCGATCTCCCACTCCGGAGTTTGCGGCGGCTGCTTGGGGATCAGACTGCCCTGCAGCTCGCGCGCGAGCACCAGCTCGTCGCGCATCTTGATCTTGTCGATCAATTCCATCGCCAGCAGCAGCGTCATCACAATGAACGTGGCCGTGATCTCCGCGAACGTTCGCACCGGCAGCGATTCCATCTTGATGGCCAGACCGGCGAGGCAGACGAAGAACGAGATCAGCGAAAGGACGAAGAGCAGTCGCCGCAGTGGCGACAGACGCTTCGCCAGACCGAACAGGATGGCGCTTCCTGTTCGGAACCAGCGGCGAACGCGGCGCCGTTCGCCCTCGATCGCCGTGTGGTGATCGGCGATGAGGATCTTCTTCGTCTCCGGCCACTCCAGCGCGTAGAGATTCGTGACGTCATTCGCCGTCACGGAACTGATCGTGCTCTTGCCGAGGTCGAACCAGTCGCGGATGCGCGCCACAAGCGGATTCTACGTGCGCGCCGACCGGGGGTTGCGTCAGATGCTGCGCGCCGGCGTTTTCGGCGTCCGCAGCATCAGCGACAGCACGCCCACGCCGATGAGGCCGGCGATCAACAGCACCAGGGCGCGGCCGAGGCGGTCGTCGCGCACGGGTGTGGTCGTGGTAGCCGCCGGCCGGGTTTCAGGCGGGCGCGGTGCCGGCACGACACGCGTCAGCGCTGGCGCGGTCTTCACGATGGGTGGAGCAACTTCCGGCGCCGGCGTCTCTCGAACCACCGTCACGACTGGCTTCTGTGCCTTTCGCGTCGGCTTCGTCACCGCGACTGCCGGCGCCACATGTTTGCGAGGCACATTCCGGTTCACCGCGTGACGCAGCAGAAACGCTCTCGTCTCCGACGACGGGTAGAACGAACGTCCGTGCGAGTCGACGATGCGATAGTCGGCAATAAACGCGGTGTAATCGGGATACTCGGCGGCGAACGTCGCGTATAGATCGTCTCCGTAGAACGCGCCGACAGGATCGGTGAGGGACCACTTCCAGAATCGGTGCAGTTCGGCGAATGCCTGATCTTCCGACGCAGTGAAAATCGCGTCGAACGTCGGGAAGTCGTTGCGCTGCGCTGCCTCGAGGAGACTGACTTCGGCTGGTGCGTGCGCGGGCTCGACGGGAAGATCGATCGACACTGCCGGATAGAACTCGACCGGTGACTGCTGACCGATCGCCGACACGGCGAAGAGTGCGATGGCAAATGCGACCTTGCGCATAGAAGTCTCCGACCGACCGCGTCAGTTTAGCGCTTTTCCGGGAGGAGTGTCGCTACCTTTGTGCAGTCGTCCGGCGCGTCTGCGCGCCGAGGAGACGAGCGGTATCGATGAGCTCCTGAATGGTGGTCTGGTCCTTACCGCTGGCCTGCAGCAAATAGATGCGGATGGCGCTGCCGACCGGAATCGCGGCGTTGGCCGGGTCGGAGTAGAACCTCTCCAGACCGCTGACCAGCTCGAAACCGCTGACCTTTCCAGCCGAAGAGCTCTGGCGCTCTGTGCGAGTCGCCAGATTCGCGCAGGGCGTGCCGGGACCGGAGCTGACATCGATCTTGCCGAGAGCCTCCTGATAGCCCTGCGAGTAACCGATGGCCCAGAAGAGCTTTTCGGTGCTGCTCAGCTTCACCCACTCATCGCCGTTCGAC
>DASXRT010000172.1:0-2726 GCA_036506455.1 Thermoanaerobaculia bacterium | reverse complement strand
TTTATCCCGGACGCTGGCGCCAGTCGTCCGGTGCGTTGTACCAGGACATCGTCATCGCGCGACGGGCGATGTAGCGCAAGGGTTGCTCGCTTTTCGTCTTTGCATTAAAAAGCCTTCATGGCTACTGACGTGCTGATGCCGCAGATGGGTGAATCGATCGCCGAGGGGACGGTGTCTCGGTGGATCAAGAAGGTGGGAGACAAGGTCGAGCGTGATGAGCCTCTTTTGGAGATCTCGACCGACAAAGTCGACGCGGAGATCCCATCGCCCGCCGCCGGCACTCTGACGGAAGTCCTGGTAAAGGAGGGACAGACCGTGGCCGTCAACTCGGTCGTCGCGCGAATCGCCGCGGAAGGTGAAGCGGCGGCGCCGAGCAAACCGGCACCAGCGCCTGCAGAGAAGCCGAAGCCGGCCGCGCCGGCTCCCGAGAAACCGAAGCCGGCGGCAGAAGCGGCGCTCGCCCCACAGAAGCCCGCGCCCGCCCCACCGCCACCCGAAAACCGACAGCCGGCAGCCGACAACCTCACGTCTCTGGAAGAACGTCGCCGCACAAAATCCTCACCACTCGTCCGGAAGATCGCCAAGGAGAACAACGTCGACATTGCGCAGATTCAGGGCTCAGGGGTTTCTGGTCGCGTGACGAAGAACGACATCCTGGAGTTTCTCCAGCAGCCGCGCGAAGCCGCCGAGGGCGGCGGCGCTCCACAGAGAGCTGCGCCCGGCGAGACCGTGCGCCTCGAGCCGCTCTCGGTGATGCGCAAGAGGATCGCACAGCACATGGTGCTCTCGAAGCACACCTCCGCGCACGTCACGACGGCGTTCGAGGTCGATTTCACCGCGATCGAGAAGCTGCGCCAGCAATACAAAGAGACTTACGCCGAGCGCGGCGCGAAGCTCACCTATCTTCCGTTCATCGTGCAGGCGGTCATCGACGGTCTGCGCGAGTTTCCGATCGTGAACGCGTCGATGGACGAGAACAACATCATTTATCACTCCGAATTCAATATCGGCATCGCCGTCGCGCTGGAGTGGGGCCTCATCGTTCCGGTCCTCAAGCACGCCGACGAAAAAAACATCCTCGGCATTGCGCGCGGGATCAGCGATCTCGGTGAACGCGCGCGCACGAAGAAGCTCAGCCCCGACGATGTGCAGGGCGGCACATTCACGATTACCAATCCCGGAGTCTTCGGCGGACTGTTCGGAACGCCGATCATCAATCAGCCGCAGGTGGCGATCCTCGGCGTCGGCGGCGTGCACAAACGGCCAGTGGTGGTCGAGACCGAGGCAGGCGACTCGATCGCGATTCGCTCGATTTGCATTCTTACACTGACATTCGATCACCGGCTGATCGACGGCGCCGTCGCCGATCAATTCATGGCCCACGTGAAATCCGTGATCGAGAGCGGGCAGTTTACGATGTAGATATGAAACAAGGTGCGGTGCCACTCAGCACTCAGCACTCAGCACTCAGCACTTTCGTCGCTGTCTCACTTCTCACTGCTCTCGGAGCTTCGGCGCAATACGTGCCCCCTGTCCCGAGGACGATCAGCGGCCGCCGGTCGCTGAACCGGCAGCACGACATCCCGCTGCCACCTCCGAAGCAACAATGGGTGCGCGCGCGGTCAGCGCACTTCCTCACGATCAGCGGTGCCGGCGAACGCCGGACGCGCGAGGTAGTCACCGAGCTGGAGACCGTCGCATCGGCATTGCGGCAGGTCGATCCGCGCTTCGCGATGGAGAGCGAGCCCACGCGTCTCATCCTCTTCGCCCGCTCACGAGACGGCGCTCCGTATTTCGAATTGCTGCTGGCGCGACAACGATCGCCCGGCGCATTTGTGATGAGTCCCGACGGCAATGGAACGATGCTCGTCGACAGTTCGTGGAACTTCGCCGACCGCACCGTCTTCCACGAGCTCGTGCACGCGCGGCTCGCCAGCAGTGGAGCGCGTCTTCCGATCTGGCTCGAGGAAGGGCTGGCCGAGTATTTCAGCACCGCGGAAGTATTCGGCCGCGCGGTGCGAGTGGGCCGCGTCATTCGCGAGCATCTCTTCATGTTGCACAACCGGCCTCTGATGGCGATCGCCGATCTGTTCGACGTACAGCCCACAGGGGAGATGGCTTCAACATCATTCTTTTATGCCGAGTCGTGGGCGGTGATCGACTGGATGATGCGCACCAATCGCGATCAGTTCTTCGCGTTCCTCTCCGACGTCGACCGCGGCGCGTCATCACTGGAGGCGTTCCAGAAGCATTTCCACGTCGACCCGGGCATCATCGCGCGCAGTATCAGCGGCTCGGAGGTCCGGCCTCCCGCCGTGGTGACGCTGCGACCGGAGACGAATCCGGAACCGCCGATCATCGAACCGCTCGATCGTGCGGATGTCCTGATCGAGCTCGCCACGTTTCTCGGAGCGTTCCGGGCGACGCGACCGGATGCCCAGCGATTTCTCGATGCCGTCGAGGGAAAAAACGCGCGCGCCATCGCGGCGATGGCGCAACTCCGCTCGCGCGACCGGAATTACGATGAGGCGACGAAGCTCTTCGAGCAGGCACTTCTGATCGCGCCCGGCGACGGAGAGATCCGACTTCTCTTCGCCGAGTCACTCCTCGGCAACGCTCTCGGTCCATTCAGCGGCACTGTCGAGATCGATGCGAACGCGACGGCGCAATTCAGGAGGGCCCGCCAATTGGCGTCGGAAGCAGTGACACTTGGCGCAGATGTTTCA
>DASXRT010000171.1:0-15990 GCA_036506455.1 Thermoanaerobaculia bacterium | reverse complement strand
TCATCGCCGCGCGCGAGCAGACGCGGAATGAGATTCGAGGCGATGAACCCCGCAGCACCAGTGACCAGAACCCTCACCGCGCCTCCAGATCGGCGCGAGTCTTCGCCAGCTCCACGGGAGAACCGATGTCATAGAAGTCGTGATCGACGATCTCGCACTCGAGCTCACGGCGCACGGCGAGCTTCGCGTAGACCTCCTGCTCGAACGAGCACGGCCCGGAACGCGGCAGGAGATCAATCACCTCTCGCTGCAGCACGGAGAAGCCGGCATCGACGTACGGCAGATCCTTCGCGTTCTTGTCGAATCGCGTCACCACACCGTTCGCGGCTTCCGTGTTCCCCTCGGTGATCCGCGGATACACCGCGAGACAGTTGTCCGGATGCTCTTCCACGAAGCGATCGTAGTCGAAGCGGCGCAGGACGTCGCCGTACGTCAGGATGAATCGGTCGCTGAGGAGATGACTGGCTTCGCGCACCGCTCCACCTGTGCCCAGAAGCTCTTTCTCGCGGCTGTATTCGATCTGGACGCCGAAGCCGTCGCCGCGGCGGAAGTGCGCTTCGATGACATCGGCGTGATGTCCGACGAGGAGAACGAATTCGCGTAGATCGCGCGAGGCAAAAGAATCGATGACGTGCTCGAGGAACGGCCGGCCCGCCACGCGGATCATCGGCTTCGGCAGTCCGCGCGCCAGCGCGCCGAGCCGCGTCCCGAGGCCGCCGGCGAGGACGACGACTTTCATGCTCGTGGAGAGCGGGCGGGACGCTCGCTCTCCATCTCACGCGCCTTCCACAGCCTCTTGAACGTCCACAGCGTGCTCGACCAGCGATTGAGCGTCGGCGTGCCAATGCGCTCGCGATATTCAATTGGAACTTCCTCGACGCGAAAGCCCATGCGGAACGGAATCACCAACATGTCGACCGGAAGCGCCGGCCCGCGCGGATTCCACTTCACGCGATCGATCATGGACTTGCGATACGCGCGCATGCCGCTGTGCACATCGGTCGTCTTCAGCCCATGCAGGACGCGCGCTCCGAGTGCGAAGACGCGATTGGCGATGAAATTCGCGAAGGGCATGGCCTTCGGACGCCGTTTGACGCGCGTCGTGTTCACGAGATCGGCGCCGGCATCGATGCGGCGCACGAGCTCCGGGATCATCTCCACCGGATAAGTGTCGTCGCAGTCGAGAGTCACCACGACGTCGCCACTCCCCTCGCGCACGGCGCGGTCCATCGCCGGCCCGTAACCCTGCGGCGGAAACTGTTTGATGACGCGGCAGCCGAGGCTCTCTGCGATTTCGGCGGTGCGGTCGCGACTGGAATCGACGACGAGAATCTCCGCGTCCGGCGCGATGCGGCGGATGTCGGCGACCACCTTCGCGATCGCTCCCTCCTCATTCATCGTGATCATGGACACGGTCAGCTTCATCAGAGATTGCCGGCCAAAGCGATCGCGCGCTCGACGCAGACGTCGGAATTGATGTAATCGAACTGAGCGAACCGGCCGAGGAGATGAACGCCGGCGCGGTCGACGATTTCGCGCAGGAGAGTCACATTCTTGCGGTATTCGAGATCGTAGACCGGATATCCGTATGTGAATCGAATGACGCGCTTGAAGGTCACCGTCGACGGATCGATGAGCTCCATCTTCGTGAGATCACTCACCACGCGCGCGATCGCGTGATCGTCGGTCATCTCCCAGATCCCATCACCTGCGTTCGCCGTGATCTCGGCCATGATGCTCGACTGCCCCGGAGGCACCGTGTGCTGGCTGAAGTTCTTCGGGAACGAAACGCGGTGAAAGACGACATCGGGATCGGGAACGTAAATCGCAGTGTATGGATATCCGCGATCCTCGGAAAATCCGAGAAGCACGTTGATGAGCGAGTTGTAACGCAACCGCGACGCCGCGGCGCGTGCTTCCTGAGGTGCGCCGGGCCAGACCTGCAGCAGCTCGTGAATCGGAATCGTCGACACGAGCTCGTGATACAGCCTCTCTTCGCCTGTCGTCGAGCGAACGTGCCAATGCTCATCGAGCAGTTCGATCTCGGCGACCGGCCATGATGTGGTGACCTCTCCACGAACGCGCTTCGCGAACGCGTGCACGACCGACTCATATCCGCCTTCGACCGGATAGTAGAAGTGCAACTGATGGAGATATCCCTCCGTCGGGATTCCGATCGCCGATTTGATGACATCTTCCATCGGAGGCTTCGGGATCCGCGAGACGAACTCCAGTCCGATCTTCTGCGGGTCGTAGTTCCAGATCTTGCGGTTGTATGGGATGAAGTACTTTTCGGAGATGCCGGCTCCGAAGGTCTTGTACGACCACTCCGCGAGATTCTGCGGCGTGTCATTCGCGCGCGGATTGTTGATGTAGCCGTAGAGGCACTCGAATGTGTCTTCCTTCGGCAGCGACGCCAGATCGTTCTCGAACGGATACTTCACCAGGCGTCCTTTGAACCAGATCTTGTTCTCGCGCCGGCGCTGATGAACGTTTTCGCCGAGCGCACTCACCATCAGGTTCAGCACTTCTTTGTTCTTGCTGAACATGATGTGCGGGCCCGCGGCGTCGAAGGTGAAACCCTGATCGATGACGCTGCCGCACAGGCCGCCGATGCGCGCGCGCTTTTCCAGAACGTCGACGTCTTCGTCGAGATGTGCCGCCAGCGAGATTCCGGAGATGCCACCGCCGAGGATGCCGACGCGGTGGTGAATTTGGGTCAAATGATCTCCCGCGCCGTCGCGAGCGATCGCTGCACCGATAGAAATCCCGCGCCGATGTGCGCGACCACCTTCGTCCCTTCGGGCTCGATCATGTAATGCAGGCGCGGCATCCCACGGCTGGCCATGTAGCGCTCGAGCGCAGCATGATGCCACGGACAATAAAGCATCAGGAATCCGCCGCCGCCCGCGCCGATGATCTTGCCGCCGAGGACACCGAAGCGCTCGCGGACTTCGTCGTAGATCTGATCGACGGCGGTCAATGAGATCTTCGACGACATCTTCTTCTTGTTTTGCCAATGCTCATCGAGGAGCTGGCCCCAGCGGTCATAATTTCCCGATTCGATGGCCTCGAGAATTCGATAGCCGAGGTCCTTGATGCGATGGAGACTCTCGGCGACGCGCTTGTGATCGGCGCTCTCTTTTTTCTCCATCGCCTTGTTTTGATCGGCCAGAACCTCCCGGGCGTCGCGCTGAGAACCGGTGTAGTAGATGTGAGTGTGCCCTACGAAATCGGCAATGTCGCTGCTGCTGGCGCGAAGCTGACGGACTTCGACTTTGCCATCGCGCGCGATCTCGAGGATCGTCAGTCCGCCGAACGCGGCCATGTATTGATCCTGCTTTCCGATCCCTTCTTTGAGGATATCGAGCTCGATGTGGCACGCCTCTTCGGCGAGATTCTGCAGCGTCACGTAATCGCGGCGATCGTGATGAAGAGCGTTGAGCAGACCGACGAGGTAGCAGCTCGACGATCCGAGGCCCGTGCCGGCGGGCAGGTCCGCGACCGAGGAGATCTCGAAATTGTTCTCGACGCCGCTGGCCTTCAGCGCTTCGCGCGCCAGCTCGTGACGGAGCTGCGAAACGTGATCGACGACTTCGCTTTGGGTGTAATGAAGGATGACTTTGTCGCCGATGATGGGCCTGTTGACGAATACATACATGTACTTGTCGAGGCCCATTGCGAAGATGAAACCGCCGTGCTGCGAGTAATAGGAAGGGAGATCGGTTCCGCCGCCACCTAAGGTCACGCGGAACGGCGTCCGCGTAACGATCACAGTTTGAACCCTGCCGCCGAAGCGTCGTTGTAGAACATCTTCACGGTATCGAGCGACAGTTCGTCGAGCGATTTACCGACCATCGACAGCTTCTTCAGGATATCGCTCGTGACGGTGATGATGTGGCAGCCGCACTCCTCGGCCTGGTAGATGTTGAGCAGCTCGCGCGGGCTGGCCCATAGCAGTTGCGCTTTCGGCTTCTGCTTCACGAGCTCCGCGCATTCGCGCATCAATGGAACCGGATCGCGACCCGTGTCGGCAATCCGTCCCGCGAAGACGGAGACGATCGCGGGAGTTTTCGCATCGAGCGCCTGGACGACGTCGAGCACCTGCTCGACCGTGAGAATGGCCGTGATGTTGAGTTTCACGCCGGCCGATGAGAGTTTCCTGATCAACGGGATCGATGACTCGCGTTTCGTATTCGTGATCGGGATCTTCACGAAAACGCCGTCGCCCCACTTCGTCATGAGGCAGGCCTGGCGCTCCATCTCCGCGAAATCGTCGGCGAACACCTCGAAGGAGATGGGCATCCCGGCGACGGCTTGCAGAGCTTCCTTGGCAAATGTGGCGTAGTCGTTCACGCCCGACTTGCGCATCAATGTCGGATTGGTCGTGAAACCTTTGACGAGGCCGGTCTCGCGTGCCGCGATCATGTCGCGGACGTCTGCACCATCGGCATAGAGATCGATCTTCAATTTGGGCGTCATCAGTCGAGCTTTCGGACCAGATCGGCGAGATCGTCGCAGATGAGATCGGGCTGGGCGTCCCCCCGCTTTCCCCTTGAGTGCTCATATTTTAGCAGCGCGGTCCGGCAGCCGGCATTGATGCCGGTCACAATGTCGGTCTGCTGATCGCCGACCATCCACGATCGAGCGAGGTCGAGGTCGTATTTCCCGGCTGCCTCCCGGATGAAGTAGGGGCTCGGTTTCCGGCACTGGCAGGCTCCGTAACCCTCCAGTTTCGACTCCGGATGGTGATAGCAGACGTACGAGTCGGTGATCGTCACGCCGGCGCGCTTCAATTCGTCGAGCACACGAGCGTGGACCTCTTCGAGGTCCTCGATCGGACACTTGCCCTTGGCGTAGCTCGGCTGGTTCGTGATCAGAAACAGCAGCCATCCGGCGCGGCTGGCGTCCTTCAGCGGGGCGGCGACACCTGTGCGCATGCGCAGATCGCGCACGCTGCGCGGTGATTCCCACTCGCCGTGCGATGAATAGAACACCAGCTCGTTGACGACGCCGTCGCGATCAAGAAAAAGAGCGCGATTCATTCGTGTTCATCCCGCGCATCCTTGATCGCCAGATGCCGGACGATCTTCGTCAACTGTTCATCAACGCGGCGGAATCGAAGGTAGATCATGAAGAAGGCCGCGAACATGAACAGGATCGACAGGTAGAGAACGAGATCGGTGCCGCGGCCGATGCCCAAAAAGTGGGCGACGCGAACGAGCAGATCGGGATTGGCGATGGAGACGGCTGCCGCGATCCAGAGCGCGATCCAGGCGGCGCCGAAACGCGGTGCGAGCTGCCGCCGCGCAATCTGAATCGCCGTCACCAGCACCATCATGGCCAGCAGCGGCAGTGTCACGACTTGAAATGTCGTCACCGGAAGATCCTCTTCATCAGATAGTCGAAGGCGATACGGAACGCCGCGAGGCTCGATTGCCCCTTGCCGAGCGAGTACTCAGAGTAATGGATCACGACCGGCACCTCTATGACGCGCAACCGGTACCTGTAGATCTGATCGACGATCTCGCTGGCGTGCGCCATTCCGTCGATGCTGAGATGGATCCGTTCGGCGGCGTGACGGCGCATCGCACGCAGACCATTGTGCGCGTCGCTCAGAGCGACACGCGAAGTGATGCGCATGAAGCGCGTGGCGATGCGCAGCAGCAAACGCCGGAGCGCCGGCACGTCGGAACGCAGGTCGAGAAAACGCGAGCCGATGGCGATGTCGGCGCCGTCTCCTTCCAGCGCCTCGAGTAAGCGATCGACGTCTTCCACACGATGCTGTCCATCCGCATCGAACGTCACGACCACCTCGGCACCGCGTTGCAGGCTGTAGTCGATGCCGGTCTGCAGCGCTGCTCCCTGACCGCGGTTCAGGACATGTCGCAGGACGATCGCGCCGGCGCGGAGCGCCTGTTCCGCCGTGGCGTCGTGAGAACCATCGTCCACGACGACGACGTTCGAGAACTCCGAACGCAGGTCGCGCACCACGTCGTGGACTGCCGACGCTTCGTTGTACGCCGGCACGACGATGTAGACACCGCCCCGCGATTGCATCACCGAATGCGCTGAAAGACCGCCTGATTCCACGATGGATTGTAGAACACCAGCCGGAAGCGGCTGTCTCCGCGCAGATAGCGCAACACGCGCATATCCTCCGGCGCCGGCTTTCCACGCACAAGGAACATCCGCGCCTGACTGAGATCGTGGAACTGCGCATGCTGCCAGAGGATGTTCCATTGGCGATCGATGACCACCCAGTCTGTGTCGTTGCGGATCAGGGGCGGCCCCTCAGCTTGCGGGATGAAGTCGACAGGCCGCCAAAGCTCCGCGCCGAACGCCGGGTGGATCCATGTACCGAACGCCGCATCGAGCGCGATCCGATCGTGTGGTCCGGCGTGGCGGTCGGCCACTTCCGCCGCGCGATAGGGGTCGAACGGCACGACGCGCGTGCCGGGATGCGCGCGCACCCATTGAACATAACTCCAGGGTGCGAATGCATCATTGCGCGCCGTGTCGATCCCGTACGCGATCAACGCGATGACGGCAACGATCAGTGGTAGTGCCTGCTTCCTCAGCGGTGCAATCGTCCACGCGAAGACGACCGGTACGATGAACAGCGCATATCGCGGCAGGGAGATCGAGAACATGCCGTGCGGCTGAAAATTCACCGGCAGCATCACGAGAAACGCTGCGAATGCCGCTGCTGTGACGATGATGGCTTCGCGCGGCGTGCGTCGTCGCAGCGCGAAGATCGCGAATGGCATCGCCACCGCGCACAACGCGAACGGGATGCCGAGGTGTGAAAAGAAGATTTCATATCGCCGCCAGAACCATGGTCGCGTTGCCCATGGCACGGGCAACTCGCGAGGATTCGGCGCGAAGGGTCCGGCGATGAGCACATACGGCCCTTCCCACAGATTCGGCCAGTCTCCGTACTCGATGACGCCGCCTTCATTGTTCTGACGATTACCGATCAGTGCACGCGAATTGATGAAATTCGAAACGTAGACCGCGCCTCCCAGGAGCAGAAACGCGACCACCGAGAGCACCGCGGCGACAGCGGCCTGTCGCAGCTTCGCGCGCCATACGATCGCCGGAGCGATGCAGATGGCGACGGCCGCCGCTTGCGGCTTTGTCCCGATTGCCGCGGCGAACGCTACGATCGCGATCAGCAATGCGCGGCGGTCAGACGTTGTGATGAATCGTCCGCTCGCAATCAGCGCTGCCACGACGAAGAACCCAGTCATCAGATCGTTCTTATGCGCGCCGCTGTGCAGCAGAGCGACAGGAAGTCCGGCGGCGAAAATCGCGACGGTGGTCGCGTTTGATTTCCACCATCGCTCCGCGATCGCCGCGCATGCGATCACAAACAGGATGTAGAACAGCGTCGAGAGCCATTCCGTGATCGTGTCCCGATGCTGCAGAACGATGTTCTCGGCCAGCAGCATCTCGTAGTTCGCAGGGATGTTCCGGATTCGCGCATCGAGAAGAGAGAAATATTCGTAACCTGCCGCGCGCGCATACAGCACCGCCTTCGGCAAGTGATACGCGAGCGCATCGTGACTGACCGGCGGCAGCAGCCATCCGCGCCACAGAATGAAGACGACCCACGGTGCAACAATCAGCACCAGTGCCCTCTCCCGCATCGCGGGAGAAAGTGACCCGAAGCGCCGGGTGAGGGCCAGTCCGATCGCGATGATCAACGCCACGCCGGTGCGCGCCACCAACACCGGTTCCTTCATGACATGCAGCAACGCGATCACCCACAGCGAGCCGAGCCACAGGCAAACACCGATCACGGCCGCGTACGTCGAGGACTCATAGAAGGGCAGCGGCTCGTCGCGCCACCATCTCAGCGACAACTCGCGTCCGAGGAACAGAAACGCGAACGCGGTCAGGACGATCAGCATCGCCAGGCGAACTCAGGATAGCAGTCCTAACGCCTATAATCGGCGGCGCGTGAGGGCATTCGTCACCGGCGGTGCCGGTTTCGTCGGCAGCAATCTGACGGATCGCCTCGTGGAAGACGGCCACGAAGTCGTCGTCTACGACAACTTTTCTACCGGCCGCGATCAGTTCCTCGAGAAGGCGCAACAGAGCGGACATGCCAGCGTGGTGCACGGTGATGTGCTCGACGCGGCTGCCGTCATGAAGGCAATGGGTGGCTGCGATGTCGTTTGCCACATCGCCGCAAACGCCGACGTGCGCTTCGGCACGCTACATCCGCGCAAGGACCTCGAGCAGAACACGCTGGCAACGTTCAATGTGCTCGAGGCCATGCGGGCGCTCGAGATCAAGAAGATGATCTTCTCATCGACGGGATCGATTTATGGTGAGCCCAAGGTCTTTCCGACGCCCGAAGATGCGCCGTTTCCCGTCCAGACATCGATCTATGGCGCATCAAAACTCGCCTGCGAAGGAATGATCACCGCTTACTGCGAAGGCTACGGGATGCAGGCCTGGATCTTCCGTTTCGTATCGATCCTCGGCGAGCGTTACACCCACGGTCACGTGTTCGATTTCGTGAAGAGCCTGCGCGCGAATCCCGATTTCCTGCGCGTCCTCGGCAACGGAAAGCAGCGCAAGTCCTACCTCTACGTGCGCGACTGCGTCGACGCCATGCTCCTCGCATTCAACAACGCGCCTTATCCTGTCAACGTCTTCAACGTCGGACGTGACGATTACTGCGAAGTGACCGACTCCGTCCGCTGGATCACCGAGCACCTCGGTCTCAAACCACTGATCGAATACACCGGCGGCGAGCGCGGATGGGTCGGCGACAGCCCATTCATCTTCCTCGACTGCAGCCGTCTGCGCGCGCTCGGATGGAAACCGACGCTCTCGATCCGCGATGGCGTGACTCGCACCGTCGACTACCTGCAGCAGCATCCGTGGCTCCTCGAGGCGCGGTGATGAAAGTCTGCGTATTCGGTTTGTGGCACCTGGGAACTGTGACCGCAGCGTGCGCCGCGTCGATCGGTCACGAGGTGACCGGCCTCGATTTCGACGAGACGACGATCGAACGACTGAATCGCAGCGAACCACCTCTGTACGAGCCGGGACTCGCCGAGCTCGTTCGAAAAGGCCTCGATGCCGGCACGCTTCGCTTCACCACCGACGCCGGCGCCGTGAAAGACGCTCGCGTGGTCTGGGTCACGTTCGATACGCCCGTCGGCGACGACGATCGCGCCGACACGGACTTCGTGATCAAGCGCATCGAGTCGCTTTTCGATCATCTCGCCGCCGGAACTCTCGTTCTCGTTTCATCGCAGTTGCCGGCCGGCTCGATTCGCGGTCTCGAGCGCGCCCGACCCGACGTCATGTTTGCCTCCTCGCCGGAGAACCTTCGCCTCGGCAAAGCGATCGACGCGTTTCTCAAACCCGATCGCATCGTCGTCGGTACGCGTACCGAGGAGGCGCGACAGATCATCGCCGAACTGCTCCAGCCGTTGCATGCGCCGATCGAATGGATGTCGATCGAGTCGGCGGAGATGACGAAGCACGCGTTGAATGCGTTCCTCGCCACATCCGTCGCCTTCATCAACGAGATCGCCGTCATCTGCGAACACGTCGGCGCCGATGCGAGTGAGGTCGCACGAGGACTCAAAACCGACGCACGCATTGGCCCGCGCGCGTATCTGTCACCGGGCGGGGCATTCGCCGGCGGAACGCTTGCGCGCGACATCGAGTTTCTGAAATCGCATAAGCAATTGCCGCTCATCGCCGCGGTGAAAACAAGCAACGATCAGCACAAGAACTGGGCCCGAGCGAAGCTTCTGAGCGTCCTCGGCGACATGAAGGGCAAAACGATTGCGGTGTGGGGACTCACATACAAGCCGGGTACCGATACGCTGCGACGATCGACGGCGATCGAGCTTTGCCGATGGCTCGGGTCGCAGGGAGCGCGTGTCCAGGCGCACGATCCAGTCGTGAAATCGATTCCCGCGGATCTGCCGGTGATGCTCTGCAGCTCACCGGCTGGCGCGGTGGACGGCGCCGACGCACTCGTCGTTGCGACAGAATGGCCGGAGTATCGGCATGCCGAGGTGCCGGCCGGCATGATCGTCATCGACGCCGGCGGCTTCACCGGGCGCCGCGAAAACGTGCGCTACTACTCGGTCGGAAAACCATCATGAAGCTCGAAGGACGCAATGCCATCATCACCGGTGCGAATCAGGGCCTGGGCCTGGAGATCGCTCGCGCATTCGTGCGTGAAGGCGCGAGCATCCTCATCTGTGCACGTGACACGCGCCGGCTCGCCGACGCGCGCGATCACCTGCAAGGGTTCGCCCGGCCGGGACAAAAAATCATTTCCGAAGTGGCCGATGTCTCGCGAGAAGAAGACGCGAAACGGCTCACCGATCGAGCGATCAGCGAATTCGACAACGTGCAGATCCTCGTCAACAACGCCGGGATCTACGGACCGAAAGGGACGATCGACGAGGTCGACTGGGCAGAGTGGGTACGCACGATCCAGATCAATCTCTACGGATCGGTGCTGATGTGCCGGCACATCATCCCGCACATGCGCGAGCGCCTCTACGGCAAGATCATTCAACTCTCCGGAGGCGGCGCGACGAATCCGCTTCCGCGAATCAGCGCATATGCGGCGTCGAAGGCCGCCATCATCCGCTTCGCGGAAACGCTCGCTGAAGAGATGCGCGAGTATCTGATCGATGTGAACGGCCTCGCGCCCGGAGCGCTGAACACGCGCCTGCTCGACGAAGTCCTCGATGCCGGGCCGGACAAAGTGGGCCGGCAGTTTTACGAGCGCGCGCTCAAGCAGAAGGCGGAAGGTGGCGCTCCTCTCGATCGCGGCGCCGACCTTTGCGTCTTCCTGGCCTCGGCAGCGAGCGATGGCATCACCGGCAAGCTGCTCAGCGCGATCTGGGATCCTTGGGAAGAATTGCCGCTCCACGGCCGCGATCTCTCCGGCGACGTCTATACGCTGCGCCGCATCGTGCCCAAGGACCGCGGACTGAAGTGGGGGGATCGTTGAACGATCGCCCCCGCGTCGCGATCATCGGGTGCGGACTCATTGGAAGAAAGCGCGCCGACGCACTGGGAGCAAATCCCCTCGTCGCGTGCGCAGACATCGAGATCGATCGTGCGCGCGCCTTGTCGTCGCGTTCCACGGCGGCCTGCACCGCCGACTGGCGAGAGGTCGTGCGCCGCGACGATGTCGACGTCATCATCGTCGCTACGATCAATAGCCTCCTCGCGGAGATTTCCGTCGCCGCGCTCGAAGCGGGCAAGCATGTCCTCGTCGAAAAGCCGGCGGCGCGGAACGCCGAGGAGCTCGAGCTCATCATCGCCGCACAGAAACCCAGCGGGAAGCTGGTGCACGTCGGCTTCAATCATCGCTATCACCCAGCGCTGCTGAAAGCGAAACAACTGCACGATGAAGGCGCGCTCGGCGAGATGATGTTCGTCCGCGGCCGCTACGGTCACGGCGGACGCGCCGGCTATGACCGCGAATGGCGCGCCGATCCGAAGCTCGCCGGCGGCGGAGAGCTGATCGATCAGGGCGTGCATCTCATCGACCTGGCCCGCCTCTTCCTCGGCGCCTTCACTCATGTCGATGGCTTCGCGCGCACGTACTATTGGGACATGGCCGTCGACGACAACGCCTTTCTGCTGCTGCGCACACGCAACGACAAGACCGCGGCGCTTCACGTGAGCTGCACAGAGTGGAAGAACCTCTTCTCGCTCGAGATCTACGGCCGCCAAGGAAAACTGCACGCCGAGGGACTGGGCGGCAGTTACGGGTTAGAACGCCTGGCGTATTACCGGATGCTGCCGGAGATGGGACCGCCCGAAACGACGATCTGGGAGTTCCCGCGCGGCGACGACTCGTGGCGTGTGGAGACGGCGGAGTTTCTCGAGGATATCCGGCTCGGGCGCAAGCCATCGGCGACGCTCGACGATGCGCACGCGGTGCTCACGGTCGTCGGCGAAATCTACAAGCGGTCGGGGTATGACTTCCGCTGATCGCGTGCCCCTGACGGTGTTCACGCCGTTCTACAAGGCGAACGATCACTACTTCGACGAGACCATCATCAGCGTCCTGTCGCAGTCATTCGGCGATTTCGAATACCTGATGATCAATGACGGCCCGATCGAGGACGCGCGCCGAATCGAAAAGAAGTTCCGCGACCCGCGCATCAGAATCATCACCACGAGCTCTCCTCTCGGGCTGAGCGGCTCGCGCAACGCCGGCCTTCACGAGGCGCGCGGCGATCTCATGGCCTTGATCGACTCCGATGACTTCTGCGAGCCGGACCGTCTGCAGAAACAGATCGACTTCATGCGCACACACCCCGATCACATCGTCGTCGGTACGGCGCTGCGTTACATCGATGAGAAATCGCAAACGATCGGCGAGAGGTACTATCCGGAAACCGACGAGGAGATCAAGAAGCGGATTGTGGCCATCAACTGCGTCGCTCAGTCTTCGGTCATGGTGCGACGGCAGGCACTGATCGACGCGGGAGGATACATCAAGGACTTTCCATGTGCCGAGGATTACGCGTTGTGGCTGCGAGCGGCGAGATTCGGGAAGTTTCACAACCTCCAGGAGCCGCTCGTGGCGTATCGCATTCACCTGGAATCGGGAAAGCACCGCCTGTTGCGCCCGGCCCTTCGCGACAGCACGCTCCTGAAGATTCACGCCATTCGTCATTACGGATTTCGCCCGACGCCGCGCTCGCTCGTGAGCATCGCCGTGCACATTGCGCTTCTGGCGCTGCCCGCGCGTCTTGTTTACTGGCTCTTCAAGCGGCTATTCGTTCTCTGATCACTTCTGCGCGAATACAGTAATGAACGCGCTGTGACGCGCGTCGATCTTCCCAAGAAATGCCGGCAGCGGGAAATAGCCGGCGCCGGCAATCTTCACGTTCTTGAAACCGTGAGCCTCGAACATCTCGATGAGGCCGCGGTAATTGAAGATCGTTTTATGCGTCCATGTGCCAGTGAACGGCGTTCCGCCGCGCTGAATGGCAAACGGATTCCCGAGACCGGCTTTCAACGCGGAGACATTCGTCAGCGAAAAGATCTGCCATCCCATTGTCGCCGCGAATATGTTGTGCCAACTGCTGCCATTCTCCGTGCTGATGACGGCGTGACCGCCCTTCTTCAAAACTCGGAAAACCTCCGAGACGAAGAGATCGACATTCGAGACATGCTCGATGACCTGGTTGGCGTGCACGAGATCGAAGGTCTCCGACGGAATGCCTGTGAGCGGCCGGCTGAGATCGATGACATGGACGCGGATGCCGTTTTCCTCCGCCTTCTTCGCCTGCTGCGCGACTACTTCGATCCCGTGAACCTCGTCGGCTCCGACGGCGTCGGCCAGAGCTCGTGTCCAGACGCCGTCGTCGCATCCGAGATCGAGGAGTTTTTTCACTCCATTGCGCCGCCCCGCTTTGCGCGCCAGAGCGATCAAATTCTGCCGATTCATCGCGTTGGCGCGCTCGTATATGTTCGTGAAGAAGGTCTTCAGCACTTCATCGCCTCCGCCAGGCCCGAACGAAGAAGAGCGAAACCGATAGGAGCGCCGCAATCTGTGTCGTGTAGAGAACGCGCAGGATGTCCGCATAGCTGGCGTGGAAGAGCACCAGTCCGGCGATCTGCATGATCGCGAAGAAGACATAGCCGATGAGAAATCGGAACTCGTGAAGCGTCACGAGCGCCTGCGCGAGCATCAATCCTGTGTAGGTGATGACCGCGACTCCGGCAAGAGGGGCGATGATGGTCGCGCCGCGTACGAAATCGGCGCCATACAGCACGCTCAGAAGAAAGCGAGGCATGATCGCGATGATGACGAGCGGCACGATGACAGCCGCGATGAACGTCAGAGTGAGCCGGATCGTCGAGGCGAAGATCGCTTTCCCCTCCTCGTGCAGTGAGGTCAGCAGCGGACCGGCCATCACGTAGAACGGCACGAAGATCACGCCGATACCACGAGCGATCGCTGAACCGGCGCCCCACGCGCCGGCGTCGCGCGGTGAGAACCAGCGCTTCACCGCGAGCATGTCCGTATTCTGAAACACGGCGAGAGCAAACATCAGGATCATGATCGGTACAGCCAGACGCTGCACGTCGGACCAGTCCACGCTTTCGCGCTGCCGGTTTCGCCATTCGTGCCGCAGCCGGGGAAACATGGCCAGCTCGGCCACGGCAAGCGCAACCACGTAGCCGAGCAGCGCAGCGGCTGCCGTTCGCTTGATGAGTAGCAACGCCACGGCCACAAAGAGACGGACTGCGGCTTCGATCGCAATGTTCGAGTTGTAAAGGCGAAAAAAGAGTAACCCCTGCACGACTCCGCGATCGACGCTCACAATCGCAAACAGCAGAATGGCGGCGAAGGCGATGACGAGCGGCAGCGGCGTCCGAAATTGCAGCATGCTCGCGAGCAAGACCGAAGCGGCCGCGCCAACGAGTGTCACGGCACCGGCCCACACCGTCACGCGCTGAAGCGCTGCGGATCGCAGGGCGACGACCGCACCGTCAGTGCCGCGTGCGCGGTAACGCGCCGTCAGCCTTGCGATCGTCGGCGTCAGAGGAGTGAGCGTTAGTCCTACGAAATAGATCGCGGAGAGAGCGGCCGAGAAATCGGAGTACTCCGCGGCCCCGACTGCGCGACCGACATAGACGATGTAGCCGATCGTCATGACCGCGGTGAGCCCCGATCCAACCACCAGCTCCGCCGTTTGGCGATTCGGATGCAACGATTACTTCCTCAGCTCGAGAACGATCGTGGCCGCCCACCAGCGAAGCGGCGGCACCAAGCGAAAGATCTGACGATCGATCCACTCGCTGGCACGAAGCAGCGCTTTTCCTCCTGGCATCCACAGAACCGGAATGATGAAAACGGAGAAGAGATCGAAGAACTCCGCCCGGGCCTTCATTTCGTCGATCTCGTGCTTCAGAAGAGGATGCTCATCAGGTGTATGAGACTGCGGCGTCAGGAGGCGATAGAGATTCAACAGCGGGTTGTGTCCCAACGGCTCGTAGAAGACTGAGCGCCCGCCGTCGCTCAACACCCGCCGCACTTCACGCAGTGACCGCTGCAGATCGAGATGGTGCAGGATCCCGGAACCGCAGACGAGGTCGAATGAGCCGTCCGCGAAGTCGAGACACTCCGCGTCCGCTTTCACGAATGTCAGTTTGTGGGGCGGAGACGCGGTGGCGCGGCGGCGAGCCTGCGCCACAGCGACATCGGAGATGTCAATCCCGGTCACGGTAGCGCCGCGATCGGCGAGAGCGAACGCCTGGCCGCCCAGACCACAGCCGTACTCGAGCACGCGTTTGCCGGACGAGTCGGCGAAGATGAGCTGGCGATATCGCTGCACGCCGGCCGAGATCTCGAAGAAGCCATACATCGTGTCGACGGTGCCGCTCTCGTAGGCGCGGTCGTAGAAATTCTGTTCTGTCGCTTTTCGCTGGTCAGCCACTCGGTCATCATAAAACGTTGAATCGGATAGCGGACAATAGGGGGCGAAACCATGCCGCGCCGATTCGCAGCCACAGTCGCAGCCATCATCGGCGCGTTCCTGATCCTGGAGATCATTTACGCTTACCGGCTGCCGCGCGTCATGGATGAGTTCACCGGCGCGCATTACATCTACCTGACCTCGAAGCTCGTTCCCTATCGCGACTTTCATCCTCCCAAGACCGTGCTCGCGTACTACATCCAGCTCCCGGCGCTGGCAGTGAGTCGCGGTCACTGGGGCCAGATGACCGCCATGAAGATCGAGCTCGCCATCCTATGGGCCGCCGTATTGGCTGCGGCGGCATTTACGCTGCGGGGCGAAATCGATTCGCGCGCCGTTCTCGGCGCCCTGGCCATGACCGTAGTGATGAGCACATTCATCGAGCGCGCGACGGAAATTCGTCCCGATGCCATCGCCGCGATCTTTGGCCTTGCTTCGCTTCTAGCGCTCATTGGACGAAGACCGGCTCTGGCGGGGTTCTTCTGCGCCG
>DASXRT010000170.1:0-4737 GCA_036506455.1 Thermoanaerobaculia bacterium | reverse complement strand
CCCATGCTCGCGCATGAGGTCTTCCGTCGCCGTGACTTCCGGTTCCTTTGGCGCGGGAGTCTTCTTTGTCGCAGCGAAGATGAGAACTGAGCTGAGGAACTCCCGGCGATTCGGATCGACGCTCATCATGAATTTGCCTCCACGCAGACCCACACCCACCCATCACGAGTCTCGACTGGAAGCTCGATCGGCTCGCGACCACGACCGTCCGAAACATCGAACGCGCTGACCTCGTCCCCTGATCGGCGAAGCAGTAACAAAACGCCGCCGGTCTCGAACCTCTTCTCGCCATTCTGCGGGAGAGCCATCAACTCGACGATCTTTCGGTACTGACGGTCATAGAGATCTGCGGCCATCGCTGCGATTCTACCGAAGGGTGAACGAGATCGTCGCTCCCTTGCCCAGCTCACTCGTCGCATGAATCTCGCCGCCGTGCGCTTCGACGAGGTTCCTGGCGATGGTCAGACCGAGTCCTGAGCCTCGCGACTCTGCACCCTTGTAAAAGCGATCGAACATCCGCTCGACTTCTTCGGGCGGGATTCCAGGCCCTGTGTTCTCCACACGAATCTCCAACGCCTCGGAGATCGCGATGACGACTTGTCCTCCAGGCGGCGTGTGCCGCAACGCGTTCGACACGAGATTCGTCAGGACCTCGCGGATGCGAACAGGATCGACGTCGATCAATGGCAAGTCAGCCGGTGTCTCCGCGCGCAACGTCACTTCCTTCGCCTCCGCCTCGGCCGCGAAGGCGCGCACGACTTCGTGCGCGAGAATGGCGAGATCGGTCGCTTCCCTTTGCAGATTCAGCGCGCCACTCTCCGACAACGCCAGCGTCCGCAGATCCTCGACGAGCCGAGACAGCACGCGCGTCTCCTCGAGAACGTCGGCGAGATGCGTTTCGTCGCGCGGGTACACTCCGTCGAGAAGACCTTCCAGTCGCCCCTGCATGATCGTGAGAGGCGTGCGTAGTTCGTGGGAGACGTCGGCCATCAACTGCCGGCGTTGCGCGTCACTGGTTCCGAGGCGCGCCGTCATCGTGTTGAATGCGCCGGCCAGGGAGCGGATCGGCGGCGGACCGCTCTCGCGGACACGAGTCGTGTAATCGCCGCCGGCCACGCGCTCGGCGGCGTCCATGATCTCGCGCAGCGGAAAGGCGAAACTGCGCATCATCGCCGCAAGCATCACCAGCATCGCCGCGAGACCGATCGCACCGGCCAGCAGGAAGATGGTCGACGATGTGATGCCGAACTGGCTCATGGCCAGTCGCGCCAGCGACAGGGCGCCGAAGAGGCTGAGCGTCAGAACGAATACGGCCGCGCAACCGGCGCGACGGAAGAATCGCGCACGCTGGTTGTGAGGCCCATATCGAAATCGATGCCGCATGCGCATCAGTCGGCGAACTTATACCCGACGCCGTAGATCGTGAGGATGTAACGGGGATTGCGCGCGTCGGGCTCGAGCTTGCGCCGCAGATTCTTGATGTGCGCGTCGATCGCGCGCTCGAACGATTCCACGGATACGCCGCGGATGGCGTCGAGCAATTGCGCGCGTGTGAAGACGCGGCCCGGCTTCCGAACCAGCATCGCCAGCAGTTGAAACTCGGTCGGCGTCAGGTCGATCGGCTTCCCCGATGCGGTCGCCTTCATGCGCGGAACATCGAGCATCACATCGCCCGCACGAAGCACATCTCCACGCTCGGGGGGTGCTTCGGCGCGCCGAATCACCGCGCGAACGCGCGCCACGAGCTCCTTCGGGCTGAACGGCTTCGTGATGTAGTCGTCTGCGCCGAGCTCGAGGCCGACGAGCTTGTCGCTCTCCTCGACGCGCGCCGTGAGCATGATGATCGGCACATTCGAGTCCCGGCGCACCGCGCGGGTGACATCGAGGCCGTCCATGCGCGGCAGGCCGAGGTCGAGGACGATCAAATCGGCGAGCGCCGCGCGCGCGATGGCATCGGTACCGTTGCTCGCCGTGATGACTTTGAATCCCGCCTGCTCCAGATAGTCGCGCGCGATCTCCGCGATGCGCGGCTCATCGTCGACGATGAGGATCGTCTTCATGACAGACGATCCTCATTCTCGTTCAACTCACACCTTCTGCTCAGGTGGCTGTGGCTCAGTGTGCTCATGTTGGCAATGATGCCAGCCGCGCCCATAGCCGCCGCGCCACCCACCCCGCCAGAACAGTCCGCGCAGGATCAGGAACCAGAACAGGATGAAGAAAATCGGGAAGAACCCGAATCCGAATCCCCACGGTCTGACATAGACATACTGCGTGCCCGGCGGTGCGGTGAAGACCTTCCCGCTCGCGACGGCACCGCGCTCCAGACCGAAGTTGTACGCCGCGATCCCGATTCCAATCGCGATGACGAGGGCGAGCAGCGAGATCGCAATCGCACGTCCTCTGAATTGATCATTCATGACATTCCTCCTTGAATGTACAGGAGCAATGTCGTTTCGAACTGTGAATCAAAAATGAACACGCCGCGGAGATTCGTTCGTCTTTAGACATTCTTAATGTGCTGGCACGCACCGCGCCCGTAGACTCGGCGCCGTGACTGAAGCCGCTGCCACAGCCCTCGACCATCACCGCGAAGAGCCGACCGGGCGGCGCCTGGTCTCGCTCGCGCTCCTCGCACTCGGAATCGTTTACGGCGACATCGGCACGAGTCCGCTCTACGCGCTGCGCGAATGTTTCTACGGATCGCACCCCGTTCCGCCGACGCAGGCCAACGTCTTCGGCGTTTTGTCGCTGATCTTCTGGTCGCTCGTCGTCGTTGTCACGGTCAAGTACCACGTCTACGTTTTGCGCTTCGATAACCGTGGTGAGGGAGGGATCCTCGCGCTGATGGGTCTCGTGGCGATGGATAAAACACGGAGCGCGGCCCTTCGCTCAGTGCTGATCGTCATCGGCGTCTTCGGTGCAGCGTTGCTCTACGGCGACGGCATGATCACGCCGGCGATCTCCGTCCTGAGCGCGATCGAAGGCCTCGAGGTTGCGACGCCGTTCTTCAAACCGTACGTTCTGCCGATCACGATCGTGATCCTGGTTCTTCTGTTTTTCTTTCAGCGACGTGGCACGGCCGGCGTTGGCGCGGTCTTCGGCCCGATCATGATCGTCTGGTTCGGCACACTGGCCGTGACTGGGATTCGAGGAATCCTGTGGCATCCGTCGGTTCTCTTCGCTGTCAATCCGCTGTACGCGATTCGCTTCTTCGCCGCGAACGGCATGCACGGATTCCTCGTCCTCGGCGCCGTCTTCCTCGTCGCGACCGGCGGCGAAGCGTTGTACGCCGACCTCGGACATTTCGGCGAGCGAGCGATTCAAATCGACTGGTTCAGCCTCGTCGGGGCCTCGTTGATCCTCCAGTACTTCGGTCAAGGGGCGCTGCTGATCCGTCAGCCGAGCGCTGCTCACAATCCTTTCTATCTCCTCGCACCGAAGTGGGCGCTCTATCCGCTGGTCGTGCTGGCGGCCATCGCCACGATCATCGCGTCGCAGGCGATCATCTCGGGCGTTTTCTCTCTGACAAAGCAGGCCATCCAGCTCGGATATCTGCCGCGCATGCAGATCATCCATACCTCCAGCGCGGAGATCGGGCAGGTCTATATGCCTGCGGTCAACTGGTCGGTCATGGTCGCGACGATCGCACTCGTCCTCGGTTTTCGCAGCTCGAGCAACCTCGCCGGCGCGTACGGAGTCGCGGTCAGTACGACGATGATCATCACGACGATCCTCGCCTACGTCGTCGCGCGCGATCTCCTCGGATGGAGCACGACCGTCGCCGTTGCGGTCACCGCGGGCTTCCTCGTTGCGGATCTCGCCTTCTTAGGGGCCAACCTTTTCAAGATCGCGGAAGGCGGCTGGTTTCCACTTCTCGTCGCGGCGGCCGTCTTCACGCTGATGACAACGTGGCGCCGCGGCCGGCAGATTCTGAACGCCCGTCTGCGGGAAGGCGCTCTTTCGCCGGAGCTCTTCGTCACTTCGTTACGCACCAAGCAGCCTGTGCGCGTGCCGGGGACCGCCGTATTCATGCATCGCACGAGCGAGGTGATTCCTCCAGCGCTGCTCCACAGTCTCAAGCACTACAAGGCGCTCCACAGGCAGATCATCCTGCTCACGATCATCGTCGAGGAGGTCGCCCACCTCCGCGATGAAGAGCGCGTCAAGATCGACGACCTCGGCGAAGGCATTTATCGCGTTACGGGACGCTACGGATACATGGAAGAGCCGGATGTTCCGGCCCTGCTGGAGCGCGTCGGTGCGGAACGCCATCTCAACATTCCGCCGATGGACACGACCTACTTCCTTGGACGCGAGACGCTGATCGTCACGCCGCGGCCGAGCGGCATGGCGACGTGGCGCGAAAAGATCTTCGCGTCGATGATGCGCAACGCAGAGAGCGCGGCGCGTTTCTTCCGTCTGCCTCCAAACCGGGTGGTGGAGCTTGGCGCGCAGATCGAGTTCTGAGCGTTCGCCGATCTCGGCGCTCGAGCGATTGACGGTCGTGATGCTGGGGATCTATCTGTCGGCGGTCGGAATCCACATGCTCATCGCAGGGCACATCCTTTACCGGAACTACTTGCGCAGCCCCGTGTTCGCGCCGATCGCGATCGTTATCGGGTTGGTCCTGATCGGCGCAGGCGTGACGATGCGGAAGTGATCAGATATCGACGATCACGATATCGAAGCCGCGCCCTTGATCGAGCAGCTTGTGAACGGTGCTCGGCGCGAATC
>DASXRT010000169.1:0-18094 GCA_036506455.1 Thermoanaerobaculia bacterium | reverse complement strand
TCGAGCCGAGACTGACGATGTTGCGCTGTGGTCCCGTTGGATCGAACGCACTGCCGACGACGCGAACAGATGTTCCCTTCGGGCCGTGAGCCGGCGAGAAGCTCGCGATCGATGGTGCGCTCACGGTCGTGAAGCTCGACGATGTTGACGGCAAGGCGCTGCCGCCAAGGTCGCGGACATTCTCGAGCGACACCGTATGGGTCGTTCCGGCAGCAAGGAGCGCGTTCGGAACGATGAAGGCGTACAGACCCGATTCGCCTGCGCTGACGACCGCCGCGATCGGCTGACCGGCAACGCTCAGGCGAACATTAGCCGCCGTCAGTGATGACACATTGACAGGCTCGGAGAATCGAACGGCAACAATTCCGTTCAGATCGGCTCCCACACTGCCGTTCGCCGGGGCTGTGGCCATGACCTGCGGTGCGCTAGTATCGGCCTCGGCCGGCCCGATCAGCTCTGCGTGCGCGAGTGTGCCGCTCGTGCCCTCTCCACCGGCGATCAGAATCTCACCGATGGAGAGAAGGGTCGCTGTATGGTTTCGTCGCGCGACGATGAGCTTCGTCGCCAGCGGTGCGAAGCTCTGCGACTGCGGCGCGTAGACTTCGATGCTGTCGAGAAGTCCTTCGCCTCCGACGCCTCCGGCGATGACGACGGAACCATCGGAACGCAGCGTCGCCGAATGCTCGGCGCGCCCAATGTTGAGTGACGACGGCAGCGGCGTGCTGCGGCCGCTCGCCGGGTCGAAGAGCTCGGCCGATGAAAGCAAACCGGCGTCGTTTCGTCCGCCGGCGACGAGAATCTGGCCGCTCGGAAGCAACGTCGCGGTGTGATTTGATCGAGCGACGCTCAGCGCGTGGGGCAGAAGTTTGAACGCGCCATTGATCGGGTTGAAGAGCGCACCGGTCAGCGGGTCGTGATTCGGATCGAACGACTCGCTCTGGTTGATCGCGCTGCCGGCAACTCCATGGCCGCCGAGGATCAGGATGCTGCCGTCGAGGAGCAGAGTCGCGCTTTGACCCGACCTCGCGATCGGAAGCGACGCTCCAATCGCGGAGAAGGTTGCGCTTGCGGCACGGTAAAGCTCCGCCGAGGGAATTGGACCGGCTGCGTCCGATCCGCCGGTGAGAAGCGCGTCGCGTTGCGGTAGAAGCGCGGCGGCATGATCCGATCGTGCTGCGGCGAGCGGTGCACTGAGTGCCGTGGCCTTCAGAGTAGCGACATCGAATCGCTCGGCCGTCCGTTGAGCGGTACCGTTGCTCATGCCGCCGGCGATCAGGACGTTGTTGTCCGCGAGCAGCGTGGCCGTGTGACCGGAGCGTGGTTGCGTCAGATCACCGAGCGCAATGACGCCGGCGATGCTGACGCGGATGTAGGAGTCGGGTGCGCTGTCGAGGCGCACATCGAGTGTATGTGCTCCCGCTGTGAGCGAGATCTCTTTCGTGATGCGCGGCGTCGTCTTCGAGAATTCGCGCTCGGCCACGACTTCGTGACCGTCAACACTCAGCGATCCCGAAGAGACGGCGTCGGGGATCGCGCCGTTGCCCGATTCCGGGTTGCCGTTGATGATGTCGAGAGTGAACGGCGCGGTGACATACGCCGGTACCGTGAACTGGCGGCTTTGCGTATCGGGAACGCCGGTCGAGCGCGTGAAGCGCTCCTGACCAAAGACAAGGCGCGCTTGATTGGCGGCCCGGGTCACGCCGGGCCAGAACAACACTGCGCAAGTGAGAAAGAGCTGCGACGAGACTGCCAACCACCGAAGCTGCGTACGACCGGACATGTTTCCTCCGCAGTTCGGATTCATAGGGAATCGCGCTGCGCGAAGCGTCGCCAGCCGCTCCAGGATCCGAGTTCACCCACTGGTGACGGTTTTGATGGATTTGTTTCTGGGAGTCTTTAGGCTGACTCTGAAATCAGCAAAGAAGGCAGAAATCATCAGAGCGATTCCGCCGCACTTTCGTCGTCATCGCTGAGCCATGGCAGCCACCGGCAACCGGTGACTGACGACTGCGGCTGGTGGCGCGGGTAATGTGACCGTGATCGATGTTCCCTCGCCCACTCGTGACTGTACGTCGATCTTTCCGCCATGCTCCTGCACGATGCGGTAAGAGATGGCCATTCCCAACCCCGTTCCGCTCGGAAAATTCGTGCGGAACGGCTGGAACAGTCTCCGTTGATCGCCTTCGGTCATTCCGCGGCCGCTGTCCGAAAAGATGATTCGATACGTTTCCTCGGCCAGCTCCGCGCGCACTGTGAGCGTTCCACCGCCCGGCATCGCCCGAATGGCATTGAGCGAGATGTTCCAGAAGACCTGGCGGATCTGATCGCCATCGCCGAGAATCGTGAATGACGGAGGATTGATCTCGCGGCGGATCTCATGGTCTTTCCGAAGCTCCGCCGAGTTGGCGAGGAGATCGAGCGTCTCGGACAGACTGGCGGCGATGTCGAATTCCGTGGCGCGCTTCTCCTGCGGACGGACGAAGCGCAGGAACTCCGCGATCGTCTTGTTGAGGCGCTCCGACTCGCGCAGGACGATGGACATGAGTCGCTGCTCCTGCTGCGTCAGCGACTGCGAGTTCTTCAGAACCTGAACGGAGCCGGCGATGGCAGCGAGAGGATTTCGAATCTCATGCGCGATGCCGGCGGAGAGCTCGCCTACGGCGGCCATTCTGTCTCTCAGCCGGAGCTCGGCCTCGAGCGTCTTCATCTCGGTGAGATCCTGAAAGATCAGCGTATAGCCGGACGCCTTCCCTTCCAACGTGTAGAGCGGCGTCAGAGCGAATCCGATGCTGCGGCGATCGCCGGCAACCTCGAACGAGTCGATCTCACGGCGAACGAGCTCGCCGCGAGCGAGTTGCTCGCGGATATCGTTCCACTGTTCGCGCGTGGCGAATTTCATCTCCGTGATATGCCTTCCCAGAATCGCGTGCGGTTGTGCCTGAAGGATCTGACAGCCGGCCGGGTTGATGAACGCCGCCGTCCCATACGGCGAGAGCGTAATGAGTCCGGACGGGATCGATTCCACGACGTTCTGATTGAGCGCACGCAGCTCGGCCAGGTTCTGTCGATTGACGTCGAGCTCCTCGAACGTCTTCTGCAGCTTCTCGGAGATGATCGAGACGAGCAGCGCCGTGGCGTAGAAGCCGGCGAAGTTCGTGGCCATGTTCAGGTAAAGGCGTGACGACGTCCATCCCGTCGATGCAGGAAACCATGTTTGTTCGGGAACGGGCAGCACGCCGTAGTAGATCAGATCAGCGAGACCGCCGTAGAGGATGACCGCACCGGACGCCGCCAGCAGACCTCCGCGCCGGTAAAGCAGCATCGACGCGGTGATGATCGAGACGAGGTACATGAATGAGAACGGCGAATCGAGTCCGCCGGTGAAATAAACGAGCAGCGTCTCCACGAGCAGGTCGCCGGCGATCTGGATCATCAGGTTCGCGCGTCGCGAAGCGATCACGCGGCCGATGACGATGTAGACGAGCGTCAGTCCATACGTCACACCGGCGATCAGATAGATGTAGTTGATCGGCAGGATCTCGCGGACGGTGAACTGGATGATGAGCGCCGCGAGGATCAGCGTCGTCACGACGATCACCCGGACGGCGATGAGCATGCGGGCGTCGCTGGAGGTTTGGGGCATGTCAGCTCTCAGCTCTCAGCTCTCAGCTCTCAGCAAATCGCTCCCAAGAAGAAAGGGCGGCGCGAGTTCGCACCGCCCTGAGAGCTGATAGCTGAGAGCTGAGAGCTTTCGTTTTATCCAACCTGTCCAATGAGGGTGAACATCGGCATGTACATGGCGATGACGATGCCGCCGATGGCGACGCCGAGGAACGCGATGAGGACCGGCTCGAGGAGTTTCATCAGGCCAGCCACGGCGTTGTCGACTTCGTCTTCGTAGAAATCGGCGATCTTCGACAACATCGTGTCGAGCGCGCCGGTCTGCTCGCCGACGGCAATCATCTGCACGACCATCGTCGGAAACACGTCGGTATCGCCGAGCGGCTCACTGATGGTCTTACCTTCTTCGACCGACTTTCGCGTGGCCATGATCGCGTCTTCGACGATGGAGTTACCGGCCGTTCTCGCCGTGATCTGCAGTCCGTCGAGGATCGGAACGCCCGACGAAGTGAGCGTCGACAGCGTGCGGCAGAAGCGCGCCACCGCGATCTTGCGCAGCAGCATTCCCAGGATGGGAAACTTCAGCAGAAGTCCGTCGAGAACGCGCTTACCCTTGTACGTGCCGTGATAGCGCCGAATGGCGAACACGAAGAGGGCGATGAGCCCGCCGACCAGCCACCAGAAGTCAGCGATGAAGTTCGACAGCGCGATGACGATGCGTGTCGGCATCGGCAGCTCGGCGCCGAGGCCTTTGAAGAGGGCCGCGAACACCGGAATGACCTTCCACAGAATGATCGTCACGACGATGCAGGCGATGGAGATGACGGCGACGGGATAGATCATCGCCGACTTGACCTGGCTGTTCAGCTTCACCGCCTTTTCGATGTAGGCGGCCAGGCGCTGCAGAATCGTGTCGAGAATACCGCCCGCCTCACCGGCGGCGACCATGTTCGTGTAGAGATCGTTGAAGACCTTCGGATGCTTGCGCATTCCATCGGCGAGACTCGAGCCCGATTCCACGTCCTGGCGGATCTGGATCAACGCGCGCTTGAATCCCTTGTGCTCCTGCTGTCCGCCGAGGATCTCCAGGCACTGCACGAGCGGCAGGCCGGCGTCGATCATGACCGAGAACTGCCGTGTGAAGATCGCCACGAGCTGCGGCGGAACCTTGCCGCCCCAGCGAGGAACAGCGATCTCTTTCCCCTTCTCCTTGACTGCAGTGACGACGATCTGCTGCCGTCGAAGCTGCGCAACGACCGCGTCTTTCGAGTCGGCCACCAGCACGCCGGCCGTTTCCCCTCTACTCCCTCGACCCTTCCACTCGAATGTCGGCATAGTTCCTCCCTAGTTAACTCGCGCGGGACGCGCCCGACGGACGTGCCGTCGAGGCAGCCGCAGTCCCCTGATGCAGAGCACCCGCTCCGCGCGAGATCATCTCCTGCAACTCATCCGGATTCGACGACCGGCTCAGCGCCGTCTGCAGCGTAATCAGTTTCTTGAAGTACAGAGTGGCCAGCGACTGGTTGAACGTCTGCATTCCGTACTTGGCCTGACCGGTCTGCATCATCGAGTAAATCTGATGCACCTTGTCTTCGCGGATCAGGTTGCGAATGGCCGCGTTCGGAACGAGGATCTCCATGGCCATCACGCGTCCCTTCCCGTTCGCTTTCGGCAGGAGGGCCTGGCACATGATGCCCTCCAGAACGAACGAGAGCTGGGCCCGAATCTGCGGCTGCTGGTGGGAAGGGAAGACATCGACGATACGGTTGATCGTCTGCGCCGCCGAGTTCGTGTGCAGCGTGCCGAAGGTGAGGTGGCCCGTCTCGGCGATGCGCAGCGCGGACTCGATGGTCTCGAGGTCGCGCATCTCGCCGATGAGAACCACATCAGGATCCTGACGCAGCGCGCTCTTCAGCGAGTTGCCGAACGAATGCGTATCGGCGTGCAGCTCGCGCTGGTTCACGACGCAGTTTTTGTGAGAGTGGAGGAACTCGACCGGATCTTCGATCGTGATGATGTGCTGGTGCGTCTCGCGATTGATCTTGTCGATCATGGCCGCGAGCGTCGTCGATTTGCCCGATCCCGTCGGTCCCGTCACGAGGACGAGGCCGCGCGGCTTGGCGCAGATTTCCTCGGCCACGGGCGGCAGCCCAAGGTCCTTGAAGCTGAGGATCTCGTACGGGATCTGCCGGTAGACCGCCGCCGTCGCGCCGCGTTGGTTGAAGATGTTTGCGCGGAATCTGGCGAGGCCTTTGATGCCGAAGGAAAGGTCGAGCTCGAGATTCTCCTCGAAGCGGTGCTTCTGCGCGTCGGTCAGAACGGAGTAGGCGAGCTGTTTGGTCTCCGGCGCCGTCAGCGCCGGCATGTCGAGCGGCACGAGCTTGCCGTCGATGCGGATCTGGGGAGGTGAGTTCGTCGTGACGTGGAGATCGCTTCCTCCTCGATCCACCATCGTCTTCAAGAGTTGATGCAGGGTGACAGCCGCCATTTGAGCCCCTTTTTAAAGAACCGTTTCCCGGACGACCTCTTCAATTGTAGTGACGCCGTCCTTGATTTTAATCAATCCAGAACGGCGCAGGTTAATCATTCCCGCCTCGGCGGCCTTCTTCTTGATGTCGATAGCCGTGCCGCCGGCCAGGATCAGGTCGCGCATCTCGTCGTCGATGGTCATCACTTCGATGAGGGCCACGCGGCCTTTGTAGCCCGTGTTGTTGCACTTGTCGCAGCCGCGGCCCTTATAGACCGTGAACGTTCCCACCTCGTCCTTCTTGTAGCCGAGGTTGATGAGCGCCTGCGGGGTGACGTCGACCGCTTCTTTGCAGCTCGCGCAGATGCGCCGTGCCAGGCGCTGCGCGGCGATGAGCTGCACGGAGGTGGCCACGAGGAATGGCTCGATACCCATGTTCATGAGACGGTTGATCGTCGACGGCGCGTCGTTCGTGTGAAGTGTCGAAAGAACGAGGTGACCGGTGAGCGCCGCCTTGATGGCGATCTCCGCGGTCTCGAAGTCGCGGATCTCGCCGACGAGGATGATGTTCGGATCCTGTCGCAGGAACGATCGCAGCGTCGCGGCGAAGTTCAATCCGATCGACTCCTTCATCTGTACCTGGTTGATGCCAGGCAGGTTGAACTCCACGGGATCCTCGGCGGTCATGATGTTCACTTCGGGCGAGTTCACTTTGGCCAGTGCCGAGTAAAGCGTATTTGTCTTGCCCGAGCCTGTGGGCCCCGTCACAAGGACCATGCCCCAGGGCTTGAAGATGGCCTCTTCGAACTTCGCCAGCGACTCCGGCTCAAAGCCGAGCTTGGTCATGTCGAGGCGCAGGTTGTCCTTGTCGAGAAGACGCATGACGATCTTCTCGCCGAAGAGCGTCGGCAGCACCGAGACGCGGAAGTCGAGCTCTTTGTTCTTCTCGTTGAGCTTCATCTTCAGCTTGATGCGTCCGTCCTGCGGCAGGCGCTTCTCGGAGATGTCGAGCTTCGCCAGAATCTTGAGACGCGAGGTGATCGCGTCGCGAAGCTTCAGCGGCGGATTCATGATCTCGTACAACGTGCCGTCGATGCGGAAGCGGACGCGGTACTCCTTCTCGTACGGCTCGACGTGGATGTCCGATGCACCGCGCTTGATGGCGTCGGTCAGGATGAGGTTCACCAGCTTGACTACCGGCGCTTCTTCGGCCCCTTCGGCCAACGCCTCGACATCGAGCTCTTCTTCTTCTTCGAGGACTTCGAGGTCCGCGCTCTCGGACTGCTGGAGGTCCTCCATGACCTTCTTCAGCTCGAGCGAAGACGTCGTGCCGTAGTAGTTGTCGATGGCGGCCTTGATCCCGAGCTCCGACGCCACGACCGGCTCGACGTTGTAGCCGGTCATGAACTTGATATCGTCCATGGCGAAGACGTTCGTCGGATCGGCCATGGCGATCGTGATCGTCGCACCGGTTTTGTTGACGGGAAGGATGTTGTACTTGCGCGCGACGTCGGGCGGAATCAGCTTGATGACGCTCGGATCGATCTCGAAGTGAGCGAGATTGATCGACGGAACGCCGAACTGTTGCGAAAGACACTCGGTGATGTCTTCCTCGGACACGAATCCGAGCTTGATGAGCGTCTCACCAAGCTTGCCGCCGGTCTCCTTCTGTGCTCTGAGTGCTTCCTTGAGCTGATCCTGAGAAATCAGACTCGCTTTCGTCAGCAATTCACCGAGGCGAACACTCATGGTTCCGTTAAGCTCCGTTCAGGGCCGATTCACTCGCGCTTCGCGCGCCGGCCGGATGCCCTACCCACTTTGCTGACCCGGAGAGAGAGTTCGGATCCTTCGAGGGAGGGGACGAGTTTACCACTCGCAGGTAGACGCTGCGTGGACGCGATGTAGTTATTTTAATCGATTTCACCGTCGTTTGCTATTGCCCGGTTCGGGTAACCGGCTCAACAGAATCGACCCCCGTTTTCGTCCCCCGCAACGTCGCCGTGATCGACCCGATCTTCACATCGGACCTGATCCGCACCGGCAGGTGACGGTCGTCGTCCGAATACCAGATGAGAAGTCTGCTCTGCTCGTCTCTGAACACACCGGCGGTCGACTCCATTTTCGGCTCGATGACAACGGTGTTGAACGTGCCGGCGGGCGTGGTGATGGTCTCGCGACTGACGACGCGCGTCTGAACCGTGTAGACCTTGCCGTCGGCGATGATCGTGAACTCGTGCGTTTTGCCGGTGGCGAGGTCGAGCGCACGGATGTAATAGATCAGCGACAGAGGATCGAATACGGGATGCGGAACGCCGATCGCCTTCCCCTTGCGGAGGGCGACGCTCCTGCGTTCGTCGACGACGGTCAGCTCGTCCTTGCGCTTGCCGCGCTCGTCGAGGACCTTGTGATACTCGAGAGTCGAGAAGTCATCGCGGTCGACGATCGACTCGATCTCATCGCGCACTTTGAAGAAGCGTGAGAAGAACGTCCCCGATTTGCCGATGGAAGTGAGCCGCAGGCGGTCGGCGCCGATCGGGGCGATCGTCATGCGCGCCGATCCGCCGGAGATGCGCGTCCAGGAGAGGTCGAAGTCGAGCGTTTCGCCGGCGGCGTACATCTGTTGAAGTGTGGCGCCGGAGATCTCGCCGGCGATCAAAAGCACGACAGCCGCGATCCACTGTTTCATTCTTCGATCTTCCTCATCACTTCTTCCGCTGTGATCGACTCCATCGAATTCGAATGGCGAATCGTTCGCTGGAGCTGACCATACGGTCCATTCCGGGCCGGATCGGTGGGACCGTAAAGCCCTACAACTCTTGTTCCGAGCGCATCGGCGAGGTGAAGCGGGCCGGTATCGCCGCCGACGACCACGTGCGCGTGCTGCAGGATGAACGCAAGCTCGCGCAGATTCGTTTCCGGAGCGATGAGGCCGCCGATCGCTCTGGCGAGGTTGAGCTCATCCGGACCCCACACGACCAGCGTTCGATCACCGTAGCGCCTGACGAGCTCACGAAAGCGTTCCATAGGCCAGATCTTCTCCAGACGGCCGGTGCCGGGGAGGAGGACGATTTTGTGTCTGAACGTGCTGAGCCTGTTTTGTGCGTCTTGAGGAAAGGCGGTCCAGTTTGCGGTTTGCGGTTTGCGGTTTGCGGCGAGCGCTTGAGCGAGTTGCAGATTCCAATCGACGACGTGCTTTGACTGATCCACCGCGATGCGATGGTTGTAGAACAGCGCGGCCGGTTTTTCACGCACAGCGCTTCTGGCGAAGCCGTATCGGCTCGGTGCGGCTGTCCAGGCGAGGAGCGCGGATTTGATGAGACCCTGAAAATCGATCGCCTCGTCGAAGTCGCGCACGGCATCTCTGGCGGTCAGGATTGCGCTGAGCGACCACTTCTTCAGACGCACAGGGATGACGCTCACGCCCGTCACGATCTGCACGAGCTCCGCGTATGGCCGTTCGACGACCCAGCTCACGTCGAACGCGGAACGCAGGGACAGCACCGCCGGGATCGTGTGAATCACGTCGCCTAGTGCTGACAAACGGATGGTCAGGAGCCGCTTCACGAGCGGCGCATTTTCTCAAGAATCGCAGTCGTGGAGTGGTCCTTGGGATCACCCACGATGACGACTTTGCCGCCGTACGACCGCACGACGTCGCGCTCCGGCACCGAATCGGGCGTGTAATCCGTCCCTTTGCACTGGCAGTCGGGCTTGAGCACTTCGAGCAGGCGCGACGGCGTGTTCTCCTGAAAGATCGTGACGTACGAAACGCCGCGGATCGCCGAGACCAGCTCCGCGCGCTCACGCTCGTTCATCACCGGGCGGCCTTCTCCTTTCAGCGTGCGGGCCGATTCATCACCGTTCACCGCGACCACCAACACATCGGCGACGTCAGCGGCACCCTGCAGATAACGAACATGACCGACGTGAAGAATGTCGAATACGCCGTTGGCGAACGCGATTGTGCGGCCGCGTTTACGTTCTTCTGCAATGCGCTGCGTGAGCTCGCGTTCGTCGAGGATTGGCGCGTTCATGTGTTGGTAGTTGGTGGTTCGTAGTTAGTAGCTGGTGCCTTTCGGGACGAGGCACCAGCTACTAACCACCAACGACCAACTACTGCTGCTTCAATTCCTCATCGCGCTCGATCGCGTGACGAAGCTCCTCGTTCGAAACAACCGCAGTCCCCATCTTCATCACCACGATGCCACCGGCGTAATTCGCGAGTTTCGCCGCCTCGGCATACGAAGCGCCGGCAGCAAGTGCCAGCGTGAACGTGGCGATCACGGTGTCGCCGGCGCCGGTGACATCCGCGACCTGATCGGTGCCGTAGACGGGGATGAGCACCGGATCGCGGCCATCGCGCTCGAAGAGCGCCATGCCGCGGCTGCCGCGCGTGATCAGGATGGCCTCACAATCGAGACTCTGCTGCAGCGTCTCGGCGACGAAACGCACGTTGTCGCCGTTGTTGTCGTCCCACAGCGACATGCCCGCAGCCGCAGCCGCTTCCTCTTCATTGGGTGTGGCTGCGGTGACGTCGGGATACCGCAGCAGGTCATATCGCGAATCGAGCGTCACCGGTTTTCCTTTCGAGAAGCCGGTGAGATTTCCCGCCAGTGCCGGCGTGACGACGCCGTATCCGTAGTCGCTGATCAGCGCCGCATGGCAGATGCCGATCTGATCGCGCAAGAGCCAGGCGAATTGATTCGCCTCCTCCTCTTTGAGGTCGACGTGATCCTCGATGTCATATCGAACGATCTGCTGCCGCGACGCATGCGGCATGCCGCCGAGGATCCGGACTTTGGTCGGCGTCTTGTAGCGATCGACGCGGAGAACACCGCCGCAATCGATCCCCTGTGACGTCAACTTCTCGATCAGCGTCCGTCCCTCGGCGTCGTTGCCGAGGACCGAAACCGGAATGGGCAGCCCGCCCAGAGAAAGAATATTGTTGATGGCGTTGCCGGCGCCGCCGAGGAGGATGTCGTCGCGGTATTGCCGGAGGATGAGCACGGGCGCCTCGCGCGAGATCCTTTTCGGCGTGCCGTAGACGAAGCGGTCGGCGACGATGTCACCGTAGACGACGATGAGCTTTCCCCGCATCGCCTCAGTGAGTTGCAGCAAACGCTCGCGGCCGAACACGACCCGGAAGGATACATGAGCAAGCCTCTCGTCGAGGGCGAGGATTTCTACTGGGAAGGCCCGTATATGGTCTTCACGGAGAAGTTTCTTCGCGAGCGCGGCTACTGCTGCGAGTCAGGATGCCGGCACTGTCCGTACGGGTTTCGGCGCGATGGGGAGACCCGCGCTGACGACGGCAAGGGAGGCGGGAATGTTGAATGTTGAATTACATTTAACATTTAACATTCAACATTTAACATTCAACATTTTCTTTTGAATTCGACTGGCGCAGCTCAGCCGCAGCAAGCGCGCCTTTCTCTTCAGTGGAAAGAATGCTCTCCACATCGATGAGCAGGTAGACGTCTTCGTCGATGTTGAGGATCGCGATGAGGAGGTCGCCACGAATACCGCGCACCAGCGGCGGCGCTGGGAGAAGCGCGTCGGTGGAGACCGTCACGATGCGTTTCACTTCGTCGACTTTCAGTCCGATCGGACCGGCTGAGGTATGCGTGATGATGACGAGCGGCCGCTTGGCCCGCTGTGATTCCTCGATCTGGAAACGATCGCGGAGATCGATGATCGGAAGGACTTCGTTGCCAAGCACGATGATCCCCTCGATGAACGCGGGCGCGGTAGGCACGGCCGTGGTGCCGGTATAGGGGATGATCTGCCGCACGGCCATGATGTCGAGAACGAATGTCTCGGAACCGACGCGAAACGTGATGAAGCGCAGATCAGGCATGCACGCGGAACTTCCGCACTTCCTCGTCGAGGCTGCGGATGGCGTCGGTGAGCAGTGTGATCGCTTCACTCATCTCCGCCGCCGAAGTCCGATTCCCTTCGGCGATCAGGCGCACCTGCTCCATCGTGTGCACGATCTTCTCGCTCTCCGCGGACTGGTTCGCCGCGACCTGGAAGATCTCGTGGATCATCTCGATCATTCGCTCGGTGGCCGACGAGATCATCGACGATCCCGACTTCTGCTCGATCATGGCCTGCCGCACGTACTGCGTGACTTCACGCATCGACTCGACCGCCTTCATGATGTGATCCGAGCCGGCCGCCTGCTGCGCGGTGGCGGCGCTGATCTGCTTGACCATCTCCTGCAGCCGCTCGACGGCGCGGGTCACGGTCTCGCTTCCCGACGCTTGCTCGCGTGTGGCGCTGGCGATCTCTTTGCCCATGCCCGAAGCCGTCGTCGCCGAGTCGAGGATCTTCGTCAACGCTCTTCCGGCTTGATGCGAAAGCGACACGCCCTGCTCGACGAGCGTCGAGCCGGCGGACATCGTATCGAGCGCGTTCTTCACTTCATCCTGAACTGCACCGATCAGGTTGGCGATGTCTCGCGTGGACGATGCCGTTCGCTCCGATAGCTCGCGAATCTCGGTGGCCACGACGGAGAATCCCCGGCCGTACTCCCCCGCCTGGGCAGCGAGGATCGCCGCGTTGAGGGCGAGCAGATTCGTCTGCTCGGCGACGTCTTCGATTACGTTGAGAATCCGCCCGATCGCCAGGGAGCGTTCGCCGAGGCGCGAGACCACGGCGTTGGAAGCGACGACGGATTGTCGAATCTGCTCCATCCCTTCGATGGTCTCGCGGACCGCTTTCATCCCTGACTCTGCGGCGTCCGCCACGGCGAGCGTCAGGTCGTATGAACGCGCCGTGTTGGTCTCGACCTGCGCGATCGAGGCGCTCATCTGCACCATCGATGCGGATGTCTCCGTGACGAAGTTCGTCAGGTAGACGACGTTCTGATCGACCTCGCTGATCGAAGTCACCATCTCGTGCGTCGCTGACGCGGTCTCCTCGACGGATGTCCAGAGCGTGTTGGTGTGACGGCTCACTTCTTCCATCGATGACACCATCTCCAGCATCGACGAGGATGTCTCTTCCGACGAGGCCGAGAGCGCCTCGACGTTGTCGGTGATCTTGCGAACGCCGCCGTTGAGTTTGTCGATGGAGTGATACGTCTCATCGATGATCGCGCGCTGCTCGTCGACGCGACCGATCACGGTGCGCGAGCGGCTGTCGACCGTTTCCACGACCGACTTGAGTTTCGCCTGCGACTGCACGACGCTGCGGAGAGTTCGTTCGAGATTCGCGGACATCGAGTTGAATGCTTCGGCCAGAGTGCCGATCTCATCGCTCGTCTCCGCGGAGACGCGCTGCGTGAGATCTCCCTTCGAGATCTGTTGAACGGAGCTCGCCAATGCCACGACCGGCCGCACCACCCATCGTGAAAAGATGTACGCGAGAGCGAGCGCCAGGACGAGCGCAGCGGCCGTGAGGCCGAGGTTCCACCAGAAGAGTTGTTTGGCGGCGCGCTCCGCTTCGCTGTTGTTCGTGAGCAGGCGGAAGTATCCCTTCGGCTTCGTCGTCGCCGCATCTGCCTTCGATTCGTAAAACGGAATGACGAAGAGCGAGAGGCCGTCGCCGACGTTGACGCCGTCGGCTTGCGCCAGCGGACGCGTGACGATCTCTTGCGGAATCTGCGGCGTTGTCGACGCCAATCGATTTCCGCTGGCGTTGAGAAAATCGGCGTACTCGATCGACGGATTCTTCCGCAGATCGGCGATGATGTTCTCGAGATCGGCGTTGAGTCCGAAGATGACGTAATAGCCGGCCGTCGACTCGATGCTTCGCGCGATTCCGCGCGCCTGAAGCACGGTCTGCCGCACCATGGCCCGCCGGACGAGCCATTGGTGAATGACGAGAATGCCGGCGGCGATGATCAGCGTCTGCAGCGCGAACGCGGCGATGAATTTCGACCGCAGTCCCGCGCGGAACATCCCCTGCGCCTGCTGATCCGAAACGAGCATTGGATCCGTCGAGGAAGTTTAACCGAAAGGCCCTGTATCATCCCGCCATGCCGCTGATTCGCTGTCCGCGATGCGGGCAGGCTTACGACATTCCCGGCGTCATCGCGGTGCGGCTACCGAACTCGATCGCTACGTGCCACTGTGGGGAATGGCTCGCCGGCAGCAAGGCCGCGGTGCTGGCGCGGATGCTCAATCCCGATCAGATCAAAGAGGTCGATCTCCAACCATATCGCGTCGATGAGCCGGCGCAATCGCGGGAGGCTGCGGCCAAGGCCGCTCCGGCGGAGGCTCCCGCGGCACCGCGGTCGATCCGGATCGTCGCGCGTGGAGCCCATGAGTCGGTGAACAAAGTCTTTACGATCCGCGAGCATCCGCTCTGGATCGGACGCAAGGGAAGTCACGTCGATCTGCCCGACTCTTCGCTCGATCTGCGTCACTGCTCGATCGCGGTCCGCGGGACGCAACTCGTCGTGCGCGACGCCGACTCGCACATGGGCACCTATCTCGACGGCCAGAAGATCAAGGAAGCAGCGATTGGCGATGGCGTTCATCTGCTGCGCGTCGGATCCGCGCTGGTGAGCGTCGAGCCGACCAACGAAACAGGTACGCCGGTCGAGCCGATGGAGCTCAATACCAACGAGATCGTCGGCGATGAAACGGAGATCGAAGCGCTGCGCACGCGTCCGGTCAAGACGCTCTCGGAACCGAAGAGAATGATACTTGTGTGCATCGACGGGCCGCTCGTCGGTCAGGAGTTCGAGATCCCGCCGACGGGACTCATCGTCGGGCGGGAGGGTCATGTGCGGGTTAACGACGAGTACCTCTCGCGCCGCCACTTCGAAGTCTTCGCCGAGGCGGACGGCACGATCCGGGTCCGGGACCTCGGTAGCCGCAACGGCACGTTCCTCAATACCCTGCCCGCGCACAATACCAAAGTGCAGAGCGGAGACGAGATCCGGGCCGGAGTGCACCGCTTCCGCGTCGAACAGCGCGCCTGAGTTATACTTCCTCGCTAATCCGATAATTCTATGTCTCACCAGCTCGACGCAGCCGAGCGAATCCTGCGACCATTCGCCAGCACTGACGGTCCGCTGTCAGAAGCCGATCGTCGTGTCATTGAAGACATCCTCGGCACGCTACGTCGCACGGATGGCAGCGAGGCTCGCTTGCGCGACCTCGAACGTCGCGTGGTCGATCTCTCGAAAGAGAATCTCGATCTCATCGTCAGGAATCGGGTGCTGGCCGAAGTGTCCGCGCGGGACACGCTCACGGGTCTCTATAACCGGTGGTACGTGATCGAGAAGATCGAGTCGGAGATCAATCGCTCACTGCGGCACGGCTCGCCGATGGCGCTGCTGATGCTCGACATCGATCATTTCAAGAACGTCAACGACACGTACGGTCACACGGCCGGCGATCATGTCCTGCAGATCGTCGCGCGTCTGCTCAAGGAGAGCTGCCGCGTGTATGACGTGCCGGGACGTTACGGTGGCGAAGAGTTCTGTCTGCTGCTGCCGGAGACGGAGCTGGGAAGCACGCCGACGGTCGCGGAGCGTATCCGCCATCGTCTGGAGACGACGCAGATGGTGATCACGGAGGGTTCCGTGGTCGTCACGGCATCGATCGGCATCGCCGGGCTCGACGCCACATCGCTCGATCCGGTGCTCAGCCCCGGAGCGTTGATCGATCGCGCCGATCGCGCGCTTTACTCGGCGAAGAATCATGGTCGCAATTGCGTCGCCATCTGGGATTCAGCCTCGAGCGGCGCCCGTCCCCTGGAAATGGAGCATTGATCCGCTGTGAAAGGAGAATTCATGCGTTTTTCACTCTGCAGTCGCATCATCATCGCCGCTCTTCTCGTGAGCGTCGCCGCATTCGCGGCCGATAAACCGTCAGTCGGCGTCGCCGAATTCAGAAACGAGACGAGCGCGGGCTGGTGGTATTCGGATGTCGGCCGCGATCTGGCCGGGATGCTCACGAACGAGCTGGCCGGCACCGGGAAGTTCAAGGTCGTCGAGCGTTCGAAGCTCTCGCACGTTCTCGATGAGCAGGATCTTGCTGCATCGGGACGCGTCAACAAATCCAGCGCAGCGAAGACCGGCAAGCTCACCGGCGCGAACTATCTGGTGTTCGCGACCGTGAGCGCCTTCGACACGCACACCGCCGGCACCGGTGGAGGCATCAGCTTCCGCGGCATCAACCTCGGCGGGAAGAAAGAGGACGCGTACATGGCCATCGATCTCCGCGTCGTCGACACGACCACCGGCGATGTCGAGTACACGCGCACGATCGAGGCGCGCTCGACGAGCTATGGCATGCATGGCGGCGTGTATCGCGGAGGCTTCGGCGGCCAGCTTGGCAAATACGAGAACACGCCCACCGGCAAAGCGATCCGCGCCTGCATCATGGAGATCAGCGACTACCTCGGCTGCGCGATGGTCGACCAGGACGACTGCATGAAGGAATACAACGCCAAGGATCAATCGCGCAAGGAGAAGACGAAAAAGGCGATCAAACTCGACTAGAACCCAGTGCTCAGTGCTCAGTGCTCGGTGCTCAGCGCCAGGTGGCCGTAGAGGTCACCTGGCATTTTCTTTTTCAGCACCCTGCGTTTACGCCCTTTTACGCTTGACTTTCGCCCTATTACCGCCTATATTGTCCGATGCGAGGTTGGAAATGAAGTACCTGACGGAACGACAGCGCGACATTCTGAACTTCATCAAGGAGTTCCAGAGTGAGCACGATGTCGCTCCGACGCATCGCGAGATCTGCGATCGCTTCGGGTTCTCGTCGTACGGCACGGTCTACAAGCACCTTTCGCTTCTCGAGAAGAAAGGGCTGATCCGCCGGGATTGGAACCAGAAGCGCGGAGTGGAGCTCGTCGAAAAGCAGGAGCGCGAACCTGCTGCCGGAATGCGCGAGCTGCCGTTGTTCGGTTACATCGCCGCGGGGCGGCCGCTCGACGTCGATGTATCCGACGAGACGATCGCGGTTCCCGATCATCTGACGACGCGAGGAGAGAACTACGTTCTCAAGGTGCGCGGCGATTCGATGGTCGACGATGGGATTCTCGACGGCGACCTCGTGATCATCGCCCGCCGCGAACAGGCCTACAACGGCGAGATGGTCGTCGCGAACGTCAATGGTGAGGTGACTCTCAAGAGGATCTATCGGGAAGGTGAACGTGTGCGTCTGCAGCCGGCGAATTCTTTGATGAGCCCGATCTACGCCTCTGCCTGCGACGTGGCGGTGCAGGGCGTCGTCGTCGGTTTGATGCGCCGCTTTTGAAAGGTGAGGAAGCAAATGGATCTGGTATTGAAACTTCGCGAAATCCGTCGGATACGCGGCCTCAGTCAGAAAGACGTGGCCCGTCTGTCCGGCGTGGGTGAGAAGACGATCAGCTCGTTCGAGACCGGTCAGCGCATCGGGTCGCTGAAGCTGGCCCAGCTCAAACGAATGCTCAAGGTGTACGGGCTGAGCGAAGCGGAATTCTTCGGCAGTTCCGTCGAACGGCAGATCGCGCCGTGGGAGGTCGACTCCGACGAGCACGCGGCCGCGCGCATCATCGACGATCTACATGCTCTGCCGAAACCGGTGCAGAAGACGATGATCGCCAAGTTCCAATTGATGCTCGAGACCGCAAATGAGGTGCACCACATCAAGGACAAGCGACCGAATTACGTTCGCGAGAATCCCGAGTGGCACATGCTGACGTCGCGGAACTGAACCGACATGTGTGGAGGCCGGTTGAGAAACCGGCCGCCACACCTCAGCGCGCCGATGCTGCGCGCCGCCGCCACTCCGCTGCTCCCCGCTGGTCTCCGAGCGCGCCCACGGTCTTCGCTGCAAAGAGCATCGACGTTTTCCCCGGGTTCTTCTCCACCATGTCATCGATGATCCTCTGCGCGTTCGCCTCATCGTTGCGCAGCAGGTAGATGAGGTAGAGGTTCGCGTACGCCTGTCGGTTCTGCGGAAACAGAGCGATCTCCTGCTTGAACTCTGCGATCGCTTCGTCGTAGCGCTCCATCCGGCCGAGGATGTCGCCGCGCGCGAAGTGATAGGCCTCGATCGG
>DASXRT010000168.1:0-7468 GCA_036506455.1 Thermoanaerobaculia bacterium | reverse complement strand
GCCCCAGCTCATCTCCGGAAACATTGAGCCGTTCACGGATACTGACCGGTGCGCTGCGATAGTCGAGACCGACGAGGACGAGATTGGCCATATCCCGACATCGAGATTAGCGGCCTCGCGTCCGGAGTCCTGCTAGCACCGTCACCCCGGTGATGTGTCATCCGTCACGGGGGTCAGGTCTTTCCTTCTTCCTTTTTTCTACAACTGGGAGAAAAACGACCTCTCTTCGCGGTTCGGCTGGTTTCCTTCGTCTTCAGCTGGTTTCCTTCGTCCCTTTTGCTCTACACCTGGGAGAAAAAAGGACGAAGGAAAGACCTGACCCCATTCCCTTCACGGTTTGAACCCCGCCTTATCGAGCAGCTCGCTCGCCTGAATCGACGCCTCCACGATCATCTTGCCCAGCGTGCGCGAGGAGAGATCGAACGGGTTCTCGAAAAACAGAAGCGGATTCTTGTAGGGATGGATGTGGATGATCTTCATCGACAGCGACATCTCCAGCGCATCGGCGATGCGCCGCGATTCGAGCTCGAGAGTCTCCTCGTCCACGTGCGGCGCCAGCGCGTCGCGCGCGGCCGTGAATCCCGCCCATTTCGCGCGCGCGGTGTTGCGGCTCTGCATGAAACGGTTGTAGATCGTCAGAGCGATCGCCTGCGTTACTTCGTACGGCAGGCCGAGGTGATGCAGCGAGCCGATCACGGGATGAAAGCGATACGGCGCTTCGAACGAGGAGAAGATCGCCAGATCGCATCCGTGATCGCTCTCGATCATCAGCTCCGTCGGGTTGTAGACGTCGCCGTCGATGAAGTAGTGCTTGCGACCGTCGGGCAGCTTGACGGAGACCGGATTGAAGACCGAGGGGATGGCCATCGACGCCGCGCCCGCGCGCGAGATCTTCACGCCGCTGATGTATCGATACCAGACGCATTCCTGATCGCGCGTTCCGAACACAGCCGTGAGCGGCTGATCGAGATCGGAGGCGAGAACGAACAGCGACGTCCGCAGGTCCTCGAATTGATCGTGATCGCCGACGAGCGACCGGAACCACTCTTCCATTCCGCTCAGTACGTAGCGCGAGCGGAACACGAGCAGATCGCTCAGCCTGAAGTAGCGCACGAGCTTCTTCATCGTCAGTTCGTAAGAAGCCTCGATCGCAGGCTCGGCCGCTTCGTGGGAGTTCGTACCGACTCCGCTTCCCGGAAAGAGCTCGGCTCCGGCGCGCAGATTCACGACGTTGCGAATGCGGCGGAAGTAGCCGCGTAGACCGATGTCGTGTTTGCGGAAGATGGTGCGGTCATCGATGTGCGGCAGCGGCGTCTTGTGGCCGATGAATGAGTTGATGATCGCCGAGACATCGAATCCCGCCGCCGCGAGAATCGCAAACACGCTTCCGGCCGACGATCCGACCAGCACTCCGACTTCGCCGGGCGCGGGCTCGGCGCGGGGGCCGAAGCCGCTGATAAATGTGAATCCGCGATCTTCGAGCGCGGCTCTGACACCGAGGTGCCAGAAGATCGCTTTGATCTTGCCGCCGGTGGCGCGGAACGCGATGCGCCGGTAGTCGCGGGCCCGCAATGAGGCCGACATGATTCATTGTACGATCGCTCGCCAGAACTCATGATCGTCGAGCGTCTCCTCGGCATGATCGGCCTCACGATCATCCATGCGTACCTGCGGATCTTCGGACGCACCGTGCGCAAGGCGGACGTGCCCTGGCTGATCGGGCCGATGGGTTCCGGAAAGGTCGGAGATCATCCTTACGACGTCGTCGCCAATCGCGAAGGGCTCGCGATCGATCGCAGTGCGCCCGATGCGGGTCTGCTGCCTGACTTCGATGCGCTCAGCGGTCCCGGTTTCGATGCGACGAAGACTGATTCCGAAGTGCGGCGTTTCTACGAGCACACCGCGCTGTACGAGCTCGATGTCTGGTCGGAGACGCGGTTTCCGGGGCGGCTGTTTCTGTGGCTTCTCGTGTCGACGGTCAGTCGATACATGAACCAGCTCAACTTCCCGATCTTCGGGCTGGAGACGAGCCGCGGGATGACCAGCGAAGTGATCCCGCTGCGCGATGCCGCGGGACGTGCGGTGCATACGGGTTGGCAGCGACGTCTCCTCGCGAGCGGACGCATCATCTACAGCGGTTTCTACACGACGGTGCAGCCGCCGCGCTCCGATTTGCCTTGCGTGAAAGTCGTGTTTCCGGTTCCGCGAGGAAATGCGACTGTGATTCTGCGTCCCCAGCTCGATGGCCGCGGACATTTCCTGCTGCTTTCGGGCGGGAAAGGTTTCGGCGACACCGGCTTTTATCGCATGCTCGACCTCGACACTGAGCGTTTGAAGGTTCGCTATTTGAAAACACTACGCGAGCGCTTCGAGCTGTATCGAGATGAGGAAGGGGTCGTGCGCTGCGATCACGAAGTGCGCTTCATCGGTCTGACGATGCTGCGGCTCCACTATCGAATACGGCCGAGGACTCGTTTGACCGCCGCGGCGACGCGATCGGGCGCGTCTTCCTGAATGAAATGACTGGCGTCGGCGACCCGATCGACGGGCGCGCCGGGAAAGTAGGACTGCCAGCGCGCGATGAATTTCTCCTGACCGAAGGCCGGATCCTTCAGTGCCCAGACAAACTCCACCGGTTTGTCGCGCAGCTTTGCCAGACCGTTTTCTGTCTGGCCGAGCCAGCCGTCGTTCATGCGGATCTCGCGCGGAAAGACCCACGTGCCGATGCGCGACTCGGGCGTCGGAAAAGGATCGGTGTAGGCCTTCAACACTTCCGGTGTCTTGCGATCCGCGCGAGCGATGCTGGCGGGCACGATCTTCTTCGCGAAGAAGTTGAATCGCCGATGCAAGAAGCGCCCGAGCGCGTCGCCCATCAGATGGGAGAAGAAGATCATTCCGCCGCGCGACGGCCACGCCCAGGTATTGAGGATGACCAGGCCGGCGATGTCGTCGGGTCGCTTCGTCGCGATCGATAGGCCGATCGGCCCGCCCCAGTCCTGCACGACCAGCACGAAGCGCTTCAGTTGCAGGTGATCGATCAACGCTTCCATAGCGGCGGCGTGCTCGCGCGGCGTATAGCGATATCCCTGCGGATGTTCTGAGAATCCGAATCCGGGATAGTCGGGCGCAACAGCGCGACAGGCATCCTTCACCGATTTGATCACGTCGCGATAGAGGAATGACCACGACGGATTTCCGTGCAGCATGAGCACGGGCGTGCCGCGGCCTTCATCGACGTAGTGGATGGCCGCACCCTGGTAATCGAACCAGTGATCGGCGAACGGATAGAGCTCGGGCAAGACGGTGAAGCGGCGCTGATGCATCGACTGATTGTACGATTTGCGCATGCTGGCAATCATTCTCGCCGCGGCCATCGATCAACCGGTGCTGCGCTACGTCCCGAAGCACGAAGAGTTGAAGTACACGTTCGGCGGTGTCGCGCCGACGCATCACATCAAGCCGGGGACGCGCATCATCAGTTGGACGGAGGACTGTTATGACGGCGCCGTCACCAGTCCCGACCAGCTTCCGACGAAAGTTCAGCCGCCCGGGCATGACAATCCGCAGACCGGACCGTTTTACATCGACGGTGCAGAACCGGGCGACACGGTCGTCATTCACATCGAGAAGCTCGAGCCGGCGCGCGACCACGGCATCTCTTCGTTCTTCCCTGGCTTCGGCGCTCTCAACGGCACCGATCGTACCGCCGTCCTCGGCTCCGATCTTCCGGAGAAAGTGTGGTTCTACTCCGTCGACAAAGTGAAGAACACCGCGCGCACGAAATCGCTCGACGGCAAATCTTCGTGGGAAGTTCCGCTCGCGCCGTTCCTTGGATGCCTCGGCGTTTCGCCGGGACAGGAAGTGCGTTCGACGATCGTTCCCGATTTCTTCGGCGGCAACATGGATTGTCCCGAGGTTCGTCCCGGAAACACTGTGTATCTCGGCGTACGTGTACCTGGTGCGCTGCTGTCGTTCGGCGACGGCCATTACGCGATGGGCGAAGGCGAGATCATCGGCACGGCGATCGAAGGCGCGATGAACGTCGAGGTGACGGTCGATCTCATCAAGGGGAAGATGACGACGTGGCCGCGCATCGAGAACAGCGAGTGGATGATGGTGGTCGGCGCGGGACGGCCGCTCGAGGATGCGGCGCGCGTCGCGTTCAAGGAGATGGTGCGCTGGGTCCAGGACGTGAGCGGCCTATCGGAAATGGATGCGTATCAATTCGTCTCGCAGAACGCGAAGGCGCCGATTACTGAGATGGTCGATCCCGAGTACACGGTGCTGGTCAAGATCGAGAAGAAGCGGCTACCTCATTGACGACCGTACCCTGGCCCCCGCACCACCCGCCCCGGCTTGGCGCCGGTGTGCTCGCCGTCGCGCAAGACCTGCACGCCGTTGACGAAGACGTGCACCATACCGGTCGCGTACTGATGCGGTTTCTCGAACGTGGCGTGGTCTTGAATCTTCGCGGGATCGAAGACGACGACGTCGGCGAAGTAGCCGGCGGCGAGTTTCCCGCGGCGATCGAGTTTCAGGTTCGTCGCCGGAAGTGACGTCAGCTTGCGCATCGCCTCTTCGAGAGGGATGACGTGCTCGTCGCGTACGTACTTCCCCAGCAGTCGGGCGAAATTTCCGTACGAGCGCGGATGCACGTTCGACTTCAGGAAGACACCTTCCGGCGCGAGCGATGCTGCATCCGATGCGAACGAGACCCACGGCAGCGCGATCTGCTTACGCACATTATCTTCCGACATGAGGAAGTAGACGGTTTCGACGCGGCTGTCGTCTTCGACGACGAGGTCGATCGCCGTCTCCTCCGGCGACTTCCCGCGCATCTGCGCGACTTCGGCCAGCGTTTTTCCGGTGAGCGGTTTCAATGAATCGTTTTTGAAGCCGACAAGGAGCACGCGCTCGGGAGAGCCGGCGAGAAGAGCGAGGTTCTCCCACGCGTCCGTCGGCGTGCGCATCTCTTCGATGACGCGGGCGCGCGTCGCCGGATCCTGCAGGCGCGCCCTCCAAAGCGGGAAACCACCTTCCTGCACCCACGGCGGCATCATGGCGTCGAGCCCGGTCGCTCCGGCAGTGTACGTGTACATATCGGCAGTAATTCTCAATCCACGATTGCGTGCCTCGTTAACGCGGCTGATTACACTATCTAATTTCTGCCAGTTCGACTGGCCTGCCGCCTTGAGGTGATAGATCTCGGCAGGGACGTTCGCCTCGCGTGCGATCGTGATCAGCTCATCGAGCGCTTCCTCGAGACGGTTGCCCTCGCTGCGCATGTGCGAGATGTACATCCCGCCGAACTCTCCGGCGGCCTTGCACAGCTCGATCAGCTCGGGCGTTTTCGCATAGAACGCCGGCGCGTAGATCAATGATGAGCCGACGCCGAGGGCGCCTTCGCGCATGGCTTGCCGGACGAGATCCTTCATGCGCACGAGCTCTTCGGGGGTGGGCGGGCGGTCGGCGAATCCGATCTCGTGCACTCGCACCGTCGTCGCGCCGACGAACGACGCCACGTTCGTCGAGATGCCGCGGCGCGTCAGCCAGTCGAGATACTCGGCGAGCGTCGTCCACTCGATCTCGTATTTGATGTCGCCCTGCAGATCGTGCAGGTACTTCTTCATCTCCGGCGTCAGCGGCCCCATCGAATCGCCCTCGCCGAAGACTTCGAGCGTGACGCCCTGACGGATGTCGGACTGCGAGCGGCCGTCGGCGATCAGCGAGTCGACCGCCCAGCTCAGCATGTTGATGAAGCCCGGCGCGACGGCCAGTCCGCGCGCGTCGATCTCCTGCCGTCCGCGCGCGGCGCCCAGGTCGCCGATGGCGGCAATCGCATCGCCTTTGATCGCGATATCGCCGCGCACCGGCGCCGATCCGCTTCCGTCGTAGATCATGCCGTTGCGGATCACGACGTCGTATTGCGGAGCGGTCGTGCCGCACGCCGCGAGCGACGCTGCCAGGAGGAGAGCGGTGAATGTGCGCATCTTCGTCATCCTGAGCCGCGTAGACTGCGAAGGATCTCACGTTACGAATATTGAGATCCTTCGCTGCGCTCAGGATGACGGAGATAATACGCGCGGATGCCGGCTCTCAGCTCACGTGAACGGAAGCGCATTCTCGAAAACCTCGTCGATGAGACGAACGGCGCCGCTCTGTACGATGCGCTGGCCGCTGCAGAAAAAGACTCGCGGCTGGCCGAGGTCTATCGAAGACTCGCGAACGTCGAGCGAAAGCACGCCGATCGATGGCGGCAGAAACTCGAGGCCGCCGGCGAGAAGATTCCGGTGCCGAAAGTCTCGTGGCGCACGAAGACGCTGGGGTTGATCGCGCGGCGATTCGGAACCGGCGTCGTCCTTCCATCGGTGCAATCGCTCGAGCAGGCGGACAGCAGCAAGTACGCGAAGCAGGCTGACGCGAAAGACTTTCACGACGACGAGCAGTCTCACGCGCGCGTCATCTCGATGATGACATCGATGCGCGGCGGCTTCGCCGGCAGTGAAGTGGCAAAGCTCGAAGGCCGCCATCGTACCGCCGGCGGCAACGCCCTCCGCGCCGCGGTTCTCGGCGCGAACGATGGTCTCGTGTCGAATCTCAGTCTGGTGATGGGCGTCGCCGGCGCGGCGATGCCGGCCAAGACCGTGCTGATCACAGGTCTCGCCGGACTCATGGCCGGTGCCGGCTCGATGGCCCTCGGCGAATGGCTTTCGGTGCAGAGCTCGCGCGAGCTTTACACGAGACAGATCGAGATGGAGCAGGAAGAGCTCGACACGATGCCCGAAGAAGAGGCGGAGGAGCTTGCGCTCATCTATCAGGCGCGCGGCCTCGATGAAGCGGAGGCGCGCAAGTTCGCCTCGGGCGTGATGAGCAATCGCGACACCGCGCTCGATGCCATGGCACGCGAGGAGCTGGGGATCGATCCCGCGGAGCTCGCCGGTTCGGCGTGGCAGGCGGCGATCACTTCATTTTTCCTGTTCGCATTCGGCGCGATCGTTCCCGTTATGCCGTTCTTCTTCGCCGATCTGCAGACGGGAGTGGCGTTGAGTGTAGTCTTTAGCACGGCCGCGCTTTTCTTCATCGGCGCGGCAGTCACTCTGTTCACAGGGCGCAGCGTCATCTTTTCGGGTCTGCGCCAAGTGGTTTTCGGACTCGTCGCGGCGGGACTCGTGTACCTCATCGGAAAAGCAGTCGGCGTAACGGTTTCCGGGTGACTGTGGTCGCGATCACGCGCTGCAACGTACGCGTCCGTTAATCTGCGCTCGTGAGAATCGTCCACATTCTCCTCGTCTGCACGATTGCTCTGCCCGCCCATGCGCAGGATATGGAGTCGTTCGCGGCGAATCTGCGCGCGGGCGAGTCGATCAACGGATTTCCGAATTGGGCGGAGCGCGTGCTGCTCGAGTGGATGAATCGCGCGCGCGTCGATCCGCAGAAAGAGTTGGCCGCGTGCGGCGCGGCATGTGCC
>DASXRT010000167.1:0-9653 GCA_036506455.1 Thermoanaerobaculia bacterium | reverse complement strand
CTGCGTCGTTCCACTTCTTGATTTTGCCGAGGTAGATGTCGGCGAGGTTCTGTCCGGTGAAACGGATCGGTTGCGTGACTCCCTCGAGGTGATAGATCGGCACGACGCCGCCGAGCACCGTCGGGAAGTGCAGGATCGGCCCCGGCGCCGATTTGAGTCGCTCGTCCGTCATCGGTCCGTCGGTCGCGCCGAAAAACACAGTCTGCGAGATGAGCTGCTTGATGCCGCCGCCCGATCCGATCGGCTGGTAGTTGATCCTCACGCCAGGATGAGTCTTGCCGTATTCGTCGAACCACTTCGAGTAGATCGGATTGGGAAACGTTGCGCCGGCACCGTTGATGACACGCTGTGTCGCGCGCGGAGACGTAGCGGTGGTCGTAGGCTCTTTGCCGCCGCACGCTGCGATCAGAAGTGCCGCGAAAGCGATGATGCGTTTCATAGCTTGATTCTATTCAATGCCCGAAGCTCCATCTGCACGACCGGAGCCGGGAGCGGCGCGTACCCGAGATCGGCGGCGAACTTCTGTCCATCGGTGAGAGCCCATTTCATGAAGTCGTTCATCACGCGTGCGCGAGCTTTGTCCTTCGGATTCTCGTAGAACAAGAGCCACGTGAACGACGAGATCGGATAGACGTTGTGACCAGGGGCGTTTGTGATCGATACGCGGAAATCGGCGGGCATGGCTTTCCCTGAAGCCGCCGCGGCTGCGTTCGAGACCGTTTCGGTTGTTGCTTTCACGAACTCGCCGGCCGAATTCTGCACGGCTCCATAACTGATCTTATTCTGCAACGCATAGATCAACTCGACGTAGCCGATCGCGCCCGGTGTTTGTTTCACCAGTCCAGCGACACCTTCATTTCCTTTACCGCCGATGCCTACCGGCCAATTGACGGACGTGGCCACGCCGACCTTCTGTTTCCATTCCGGCGACACCTTCGATAGATAGTCGACAAAGATGTACGTCGTGCCCGAGCCGTCGGAGCGATGCGCGACGGTGATGTCCATGTTCGGGAGATTCACGCCGGGATTCAACCGCGCGATCGCCGCGTCGTTCCACTTCGTGATCTTGCCGAGGAAGATGTCGGCGAGCACGGGACCGGTGAACTTGAGATCGGGATCGGCCGGCAGGTTGTACACCGGGACATCGCCACCCAATACAGTCGGCAGATGCAGGATGCGGCCGGGCGCGGCGAAAATCTGATCGTTGGTCATCGGACCATCCGTGGCCCCGAAGAAGACCGTTTGCGCGGTGAGCTGGCGGATGCCACCGCCCGATCCGATCGGCTGATAGTTGATCTGCACGTTCGGGTGCAGCTTGTTGTATTCCGAGAACCATTTCGAATAGATCGGATTGGGGAACGTCGCGCCTGCGCCGTTGATCTGCTGTGCGGAAACCACACTCGCCACGAACGCGGCGACGACCGCGGTCACAATGCGAATCATTTTCATGAGTTCTCCTGAGTTCTCCTTAGAAATTAATCAGCATCTTTAAGCCGTAACGCGTGTCGTCCGCGCGCGCCGGCGAGAAGCCGCTCTGCTGCAATGAGTCGTAGTCGAGGAGAAAGGCCGTAGTCACTTTGTTCAGATTGGGAACCCAGTAGGCGACACCGAAGATGTTGCGCTTGCGTTTCTGATCGGTGTTCTTGTTCGGCTTCAGCTCGTCGTGGCGCAGCAGCAGCTCCCACCCTTTCACGAGCTTCGGCGTCGCCCAGATCGAGTAGCCGCCGGCATCGACCTGCGCATTCTTCACCGATGTGCGGTCCTTCGCCGTCATCCACTCCGCGCTTACATTCACGAGCGGATGTTCGAACGAGATCTGTCCGACGAAGCGCTCGCGCTTGGCGCTGGAGACGTAATGGTCCTCGTCGATGAAGCCGGTCAGGCGCAGGCCCTTGAGAGCGCCGCCGAGCGGCATCGGCCGTATGCTGGCGCGGAGCTGCAGAGCCTTCTGATCATTCGTCTCCGCGCGCGTGTACGTCTCGCCGTTGTAGAAGCCGAGGTGCAGATCGCCGTAATTGCCTGGCAAGTTGTAATGGCCTGAGAGTCCGGCGTCCGATGACGAGAGGAATCCTTCGCGGTCGGCGAAGATCGGACCCTGGAATCGATATCGATAGACTCCTTCCGAGTAGTCGACGAACGGCGTCTGCTGCACGCCGAAGCGAACCCACGATCCCTTCGTCGTCCAGTCGTCGAGATTGAACTGCCCGTACGCGTATTTCAGGCGGAACGTCTGGCTGCCACTCAGCGAGCTGCCGCTGCCGGTCTCTCGCGTGATGTCAGGAGTGATGCGGTACGCGATCCAGTGATTGAGATTGCCGGTGACATTGATGTAGGCGCGGGCGATGTTGAACGAGCTGGGATGAATCGTGTTGCCATCGGCATCCTTGCTCGCCGGCGAATCGATGTACGTCCAATCGCCGAAGATCGTGGCGCCCACCCGGAATGACGGATTGTCATCCGGCGGCGTGTAGCCGGCGGCAGGCGTGACCTGCGCCGAAGCACTGGCCGCGATGAGCACGAAAATCATCGCGATGATTAAGCGAAAACGCTGCATCAACTACCCTCCTATGTCCTTGATGGACCGGAGTGTAGGAATCGTGCGTTGACACGAAATGCGTCCGAGGTAAATTCGGCGTGAAGGCTGGCTACACTTGAGGCAGCAGGACCGCGAACGTGGAGCCCTTCCCCTCTTCGCTTTCCACCATGATCCTTCCTCGATGCGCTTCGACGATGGCCTTGGCAATGTACAGGCCGAGGCCGAGGCCGCCGTAATAGCGGCTGGAGACGTTGCGCGCTCGATGAAAGCGCTCGAAGAGCTGCGGAATCTCGTCGCGCGGAATTCCGATTCCGCGATCGATCACCGAGGTGCGCACCGATCCGTCGAGCGAGGCGACGCGCACATCGACATCCGTTCCTTCCGCGGAATACTTGATCGCGTTGGACAGCAGGTTGTCGATGACCTGACGCATGCGGTCGGGATCGGCGTGGACGATGGTCTGGCTCGTCTCCGCCGCAAAATTGATCGTGCGCGACGGGTTCTGCACGCGAAACGCCGATGCGCGCCGCTCCAGGAATTCCTCCCAGCGGATCGGCTGGGGATGGATCTGCAGCCGGTTCGTCTCGATGCGTGAGACGTCGAGCAGCTCCGAGATCAGCCCCATCATGCGATCGATCTCGCCGAGCACTGCGTTCAGATAGGTCGCCCGTTCCGGCGGCTGCAGGTCGTTCACGGTCTGCGAGAGAAGTTGCGTATAGCCCTTGATCGTGGTCAGCGGCGTGCGCAGCTCATGCGATGCCACGGAGAGGAACTCGTCCTTCTTGCGATCGAGCTCCTGCAGGGCAGTAATGTCGCGGATCACCAGAATCGCGCCGACGATGCCGTTGCTCTCGATCGGCGCCGCGGCGATCGAGAGATCGAGATCCTTGCCGGTGATGACATGCCTGCCGATCGTGAGGTAATCGGGAACGACCTGACCGCGTAAAGCACGCGCATGCGGCAGATCGCCCGGCGGCACGGGACGGCCGTCGGGATATCGAAGCGCGAAGCGCTCGAAAGAGCTGTTCTCCTCGGCTTCGTTCCGGGAGCCGAGTCCGAACAGGGTCAGTGCCGCCTGATTGACGTCGACCACGTGGCCTTGCGCGTCGTAGACCCACAAGCCATCCGTCATCGATCCGAGGATGGAGTCGAGGCGCGCGGATCGCTCGGCCATCTGGCGGGCCAGGTCTTCGATCTCGCGCCGCGCCCGCACCTGTTCCGTGACATCCTGGATGAGGACCGTCAGGCTCTGCGTGGTTCCGGAAAAGCGGCCGCGCACCGCGGAGATGATCCGATTCACGAAGATCGGCGTATCGCGTCCGATGCTCAGCGCTTCGTCGACGCGCGTCTCTCCCGAGTCGGCGACCTGCTTGAGCATCTTTTCGAAACCGGGAATCACTTCATCCGCGCGCAGTCCGACGACTTTGGTGTCGATGGCGATCTTCCCGTACTGCGCAGCGAAGTCCATGAAGCGCGCGTTGGCCAGATCGAATCGCAGCTCGTCGGCGGAGATGACAGCAATGCCGATCGGCGCGGTTTCGAGCACATTCTCGAAGCGCACGCGCGCGTCGACTTCTCGCCGTGCCAGCTCGTCGGCGGCGCGATGACCTTCCTGCGACATGCGCGTCAGGCGGTGGATGTGACTGGCCGCGCCGATACGCTCGGCCACCGACTGCGCGAACTCGAGATCCTCGGCATCGAAGTTGCGCCGCGGATCGGATTGAGAAAGGACCAACGCGCCGATGCGCTCACCGTACGACTCGATCGGACAGGCGATCAGACTCTGCTCGTGCAGCGCCGCCTTCGCTTCCTTCTCGTCGTCGTCGCGCGCGTAGCCGATCACCGCATTGCCGCGGATTTCGTAGAAGAGCAATGGCCGCCCAATCTGAAACACGGTGCCGGCCAAACCCTCACCTGGCTTGTACGGGTGCTCGGCGAAGTAACGACCGGTCCACTCCAGCTCAGGATTCTGCGACGCCCAACCGACGAGCTCGAGCAAGCCGGTCGCCTGTCGATAGAGATAGATCTGCACGATCCCGTTGATCGCATCGGCGATGCGCCGAGCCGGCACATCGAGATCATCGAATGTGGCCTGGACAGTCAGCGTCTCGAGGCCGAGGTTGGCGAGGCATTCCGCCCGCCGGCGGCGCCACGCTTCGCGCTCAGCGCTCTGGCGTTCGTCCGTGACGTCGCGCGATAGAACCACGGAGCCGACGATGCGGCCCTTGTCATCGCGAATCGGCGCGGCCTTGAAGTTGACGACGCGCTCATCTTCGGTTCGCGAATCGCGGATCAGATAATCCGATTTCACTGTCTCACCACGCAGCGCGCGCATCGATGGCAGCTCTTCCGGGGACAGAACGACACCGTCGAGATAACGGTGGGCATTGTGACGAATACGGCCTTCCGGATCGGGCATATAGGCGACGCCGCGATCGCGCTGTGCGGCGACATTCATGCGCTCGAGTTTGCCGTTCGCATCGTAGATGGCGGCGGACTCCGGGATCTGGTCGAGGATCGCATTGATCTTGGCCATCTCGCGCACGGCGCGATCGTGGATGAGCGTGTTATTCAACGCGAGCGTCGCGTAGCGGCCGATCTCGTTGAAGAGATCGATCTCTTCCTGTGTCCACTCCCGCGCGCTGCAGCATTGATGAAGTCCGAACGCCCATGGTTCGTCATCGGCCGGCTTGAGAATCTGTACGAGCCGCGAGCGAATACGAAAGCGCTCGCCGAGCGCAAGATCCCACTCCGGATCGCCTTCGGTGACAGCCACCGGTCGTGGCGTTTCGATCGCGCGCTTGAACAGAGCGCGCGATCCAGCCAGCGGCACGGGACCCATATCGCCCTTCTCGTCACCACAGTCCGGCCCGCTGACGGAGAACACGATCTGTGCGAACTCGGTTTCCTCCGTCACCGGTCGGATGAGCCAGGCGCGATCAGCGTGAAACTCCTCGCGAGTAACCGTGACGATGCGGCGGAGGACTTCTTTCAGATCGAGCGTCGTGGTGAACGACTCGAGAATCGTCGACAGGAACCGATATCGCTCCTCGGCGGAGAAGCGCAGGTCCTCGCCGCGGCGTCCGAGGTAGCGGAGCATCAGGCGGCGGATGGTGGTGTCGTCGCCGTTGGCGTCCGGAAGTTCCAGGACGCGTGCCGTCGGTTGCTTCGTCTCAGCGGCATCGCGTAGCCGTCGGGTCGCCGGAGGGGCGACCGCGATGAGACTGAACCGCTGTTGATCGAGCAGGCGAACAGCATCGTCCTCCGACGTCGCGACTACGGGCGTGAATCGGAGGGATCGCGCGATCTCGGCGGACGCGCGTGCAGCCGGTTCGCCAGCCAGGATCAGTACTTGGTTGGACATGGGCTCTCGGAGTCAGGCGCTGACCCGAATGTCCACATGCTACCACCCGTTTGCTCAGACGCGGACGAGCCTGTAAATCGCTGCCGGCGGCACATTGGACCTGCTATCGAAGAGAACGAAGTCGCGAACGGCGCTTCCTGGAATGTGCTCCACTGTGTCGTCAGATGTGAAGATGATGGTCGTGCCGGGCGCGGCAATGGCGTTGGCCAGCGAGTCGCGAGTCGCTGATTCGCAGCCGGCGACGACAGAGCGGCCGTCGTTCAGAACGAACCAGACCAGTCGGGACATGTGCACAACTTACCTTGCACCTCCACGAGTGACCGTGAGACAGATCACGAGGTAGCAATACAATGACCTTTCGATGCCGAAGCGGTCCTTCGATGAGCTCGTCAAGTTGATGAAAACACTGCGCGGACCGGACGGCTGCCCGTGGGATCGCAAGCAGACGCTGCCTGACCTCAAGCCGTACGTCATCGAAGAAGCATACGAAGTGGTCGACGCCATCGATCGCGATGATCGGCGTGCGTTAATGGAAGAAGTCGGCGACCTTCTGCTCGAATCGGTCTTCATCGCCGAGATCACTCGCGCAGAAAACTCGTTCGACGTCTACGACTCCATCACCGCCATTCACGACAAGCTCGTGCGCCGTCATCCTCACGTGTTCGGCGATGTCGAAGCTGATGATGCCGAGCAGGTGCTCGTGAACTGGGAAAAGCTCAAGAACGAGGAGCGGAAAGCGGAGAACAAGAGTGTCCTCTCCGGCGTGCCTGGTGCGTTGCCGGCGCTGCTGAAGTCATCACGGCTGACGGAGAAGGCGGCACGCGTCGGCTTCGACTGGCAACAGACGCACGATGTGTTTGCCAAGATCGAAGAAGAGATCGGGGAGTTACGCAATGCGCTCGACCGCGGCGACATCAAAGCCGTCGAAGACGAACTGGGCGATGTGCTCTTCACGGTCGCGAACGCGGCGCGAAAAGCGGGCGTGAATCCCGAAGAGGCGTTGCAGTCGACGAATCGGAAATTCATCCGCCGCTTCGAAGCGATGGAGTCGGCCGCGCGTGCGAGTGGACGGAACCTCGATCAGCTCACGCTCAAAGAGATGGACGCGCTGTGGGACAACGCCAAGGCCGCGGAGCGAGCGTGAGATTCCGGGCCGTCGCGCTGCTCGTCGTGACGTTGTTCGTCGTCACTGCACACGACATCGTCGCGACGCCGCGCGATTCGTTCAGCGCGCGTGCCGCACTCGCGGCGATCGACGGCTATCGGGTCCATGTCTCGCCGCACTTGCGCGGGTACGTTCAATGCCGGTTCACGCCGACATGCTCGGCGTACGGACGCGAGGCTGTTCGCAAGTACGGGTTTCTCGCCGGCTCGCTTCGGACCGTATGGCGGATCGCACGGTGTGGGCCGTGGACGAAGATGGGGACCGTGGATAGGCCGTAGCCTGCGCCTTCAAATTCAAAGGCGGCGGCAAGCCGCCGCACTCCAAGGCTATACCAGCGGCTCCTCCGCGCTCGGACACAATTCGTTCAGCAGGCATTCACTGCATTTCGGCTTGCGCGCCACGCAGATCTGCCGTCCGTGGTAGATCAGCCGATGCGAGAAGCTCGTCCACTCCTTTTGCGGAATGAGCTTCATCAGGTCCTGCTCGATCTTCTCCGCATCGGAATGTGCGGTGAGGCCGAGGCGGCCGGCGACGCGCGTGACGTGCGTATCGACGACGACGCCGACCGGCGTCTTGAACGCGTTGCCGAGCACGACGTTCGCGGTCTTCCGCCCGACGCCGGGCAGCGCCGTGAGCTCTTCCATCGTGCGCGGCACTTCTCCGCCGTGCCGCTCCATGATCGCTTTCGATGCGGCAATCACCGCTTTGGCCTTGTTGCGAAAGAATCCGGTCGGGCGTACATCTCTCTCCATCTCCGCCTGACTCGCGTTCGCGAAAGCCTCGGGTCCCGGATACTTTCGAAAGAGCGATTTCGTGACGATGTTCACGCGCACATCCGTGCTCTGCGCGGAGAGGATCGTGGCGATGAGCAGCTCGAAGGCATTCGTGAAGTCGAGCGAGGTTTTCGCTTTCGGATACATGCGCTTCAGTCGCGACACGATCTCCAGCGCGCGTTCCTGTTTCTTCGTGGCCACGCCGCGAGCGTATCATCGGCGCGCATGACGGCGACTCTGCACGAGCCACGCACCGTCCGCGCCCCGCGCGGCCAGACCATCAGTTGCCTCGGCTGGCAGCAGGAAGCGGCGCTGCGGATGCTCATGAACAATCTCGATCCCGAGGTTGCGGAGCGGCCGGAGCAGCTCATCGTGTATGGCGGCATCGGCAAGGCGGCGCGCAACTGGGAGTGCTACGACGCGATCGTCGCGACACTCAAACGACTGAAAAATGATGAGACGCTGCTCGTTCAATCGGGCAAACCGGCCGGTGTCTTCCGCACCCATGAGAACGCGCCGCGCGTGCTCATCGCCAACGCCAATCTCGTCCCGCACTGGGGAACGTGGGACGAATTCCGCCGCCTCGATGCGCTCGGTCTGACGATGTACGGCCAGATGACCGCGGGCTCGTGGATCTACATCGGCACGCAGGGGATCCTGCAGGGGACATACGAATGCTTCGCAGCGGTCGCGCGGCAGCGATTCAACAACACGCTGCGCGGAAAGCTCGTCGTCACCGCGGGGCTGGGTGGGATGGGTGGGGCGCAGCCGCTCGCGGCGACGATGAATGAAGGGACGGCACTGATCGCGGAAGTCGATCGCTCACGCATCAAACGGCGCCTCGACAAACGATATCTCGATGAAGAAGCGCCGTCACTCGATGCAGCCATCAAGCGCGCGCTCGCCGCGCGCGACAAGGGCGAAGCGGTGTCGATCGGGGTCGTCGCCAACGCTGTGGATCTGCTGGAAGCATTGCTCGCGCGTGGCATCGTCCCCGAGGTGCTTACCGACCAGACCTCTGCGCACGATGAGCTCAACGGGTATGTGCCGGCGGGCATCTCCTACGAAGATGCGATGGCTTTGCGCACATCCGATCCGAAGAAGTACATCGCACGCTCATACGACACGATGGCCCGTCACATGCGAGCGATGATCGAGCTCCAGCGCCGCGGCGCGACCGCGTTCGACTACGGCAACAACCTTCGCGGTCAGGCCCTTAAAGCCGGTGTTTCTAACGCTTTCGATGTCGGTGGCTTCGTCCCCCTGTTCATCCGGCCTCTTTTCTGTGAAGGAAAAGGGCCCTTCCGCTGGGCTGTGCTCTCCGGCGATCCCAACGACCTTTATGTGACTGATGAAGAGATCCTGAACTTATTCCCCCACGATGCCGCGTTACATCGTTGGATCCGAATGGCGCAAAAACGAGTCGAGTTCCAGGGGCTGCCTGCCCGTATCTGCTGGCTCGGCTACGGCGAGCGAGACAAGGCCGGTCTGCTTTTCAATCGCCTTGTCGCTGAGAAGAAGGTCTCCGCGCCGATCGTGATCGGTCGCGATCATCTCGATGCCGGTTCGGTGGCGTCTCCGAATCGAGAGACGGAAGGGATGAAGGACGGTTCGGACGCCATCGCCGACTGGCCGATCCTCAACGCGTTGCTCAACACCGCCGCCGGAGCGACATGGGTTTCCGTCCATCACGGTGGCGGAGTCGGAATCGGTTACTCAATTCACGCCGGCATGGTCATCGTGGCCGACGGCACAACATCCGCATCGGAACGATTGCAACGCGTTCTGACAACGGATCCGGGCACTGGCGTCATG
>DASXRT010000166.1:0-8154 GCA_036506455.1 Thermoanaerobaculia bacterium | reverse complement strand
GCTGCCTCGCTTGTGTCGGCGGAACACGGTGTTCCGGTTAGAAACGGCTCCATCGGAGCTTCGCTCGCTCTGTTGGCCGCGCTCATCGCGTTGCCGGTGCCCGCGGAATCGAAGTCCGACGCTCAGATCGAGAATCTTCGCGCATTCGCGAAGGTGTACGGGTACGTCCGCTACTTCCATCCGAGCGACGAGGCGAGCTCGATCGACATGGATCGGTTTGCAATCTATGGCGCGCAGCGCGTGCGGTCCCTCTCGGCGGGTGCTCATCTCCGTCCTGCGCTGGAATCGCTCTTCCTGCCGATCGCGCCGGCGCTGCGGATTGTCCGTAGCTCGGACACGTCCGCGCCGCGTATGCCGGCAGGTGTGATTCCGCAGGACCCATCCGGTCTCGTAGTCGTTGCCTGGCAGCACCTCGGGGTCGGTCTTGGCAATGCGCAGGCGTCGTATCGCAGTATCCGGATCAATCGGAAGACCGAGCTGCCGGCCGGAAGCGCATTCGGGACAATCGTGCAGGCGGTGGACGCGGCACGTTATCGGGGCAAGGAGATCAGGCTGACTGCCAGCGTGCGCGCCGAAGTGCCGACAGGCAGCGCCGCTCATTTGTGGTTGCGCGTCGACCGCATCGGCGGGGCGCCCGGTTTCTTCAGCAACATGAGCGAACGGCCGATCACGTCCGCAACCTGGGCAACGTACGAGATCACGGGAAAAGTCGCCGCCGACGCGGCTTCGATCGTCTTCGGCGGTTTTCTCTCCGGTCGTGGTCGTGCGTGGCTCGACGCGGTCAGACTCGCAGTGCGCAACGACAGCGGTGAATGGACCGACGTGCCGGTCGCTAACGGCGGCTTCGAAACGGGGCCGACCGGCGAAGCTCCGACCGGCTGGCGTGCTGACACGCCCGGCTACCGTTTCGTGACAGAGCAGGACGATCGGACCGAAGGATCGCGGGCGCTGAGGATCGAGCACACGCCGGCGTCGAGCGAGGAGCCGCTATTCGATCAGCATCCGAACGTCGGCGAAATGATCGACGAGCCGATCGGACGCGGACTGCGCGTCCGCATTCCTCTTGCGCTGTACAGCCGCAACGGGCACACGTTGCCGCAGGCGAACATGCAGCTCGTCAACGATCTCCGCGCTGCACTGGCCGAGCTCGATGGCGACGCTGCGAACGCGGCGGACGTCGACGTACGTCTCGCGGATGTGATCATCGCCTGGAACGTGTTCCAGCACTTCTATCCGTACTTTGACGTCGTGAAGACGAACTGGGACAGCGTGCTGAGCGATGTTCTGCGCCGCGCAATCGCCGACAAGAGCGTCGAGGACTTCGAGGAGACGCTTCGCTGGCTCGTTGCGCAATTGCAGGACGGGCATGGTGCTGTTTCCCAGCCATCGCTCAACGCACGACGCGGACGACTGCCGTTCCGCGCCGACTGGATCGAAGGCAAGGCTGTAGTTGTGGCTGCCGCCGAACCGTCGCCGTTGAGAATTGGCGACGTCGTGCAATCGATCGACGGCGTAAACGTTGACACGCTCATCGCACGCGACGAACGTCTCCGCTCCGGCTCACCGCAATGGCGGCGTGCTGCGGCGCTTCGCGCGTTGGGTACCGGTCCGAAGGACACGCGTGCGCTCGTGAAAGTGGAACGGAACGGCACTGTCCTCGAGTTGCAGATGGACCGCGGCCGTCCGTCCGACGAGACGGCACGCAACATCGCCGAACCGCGGCCCGCGAACTTTGCTGAATTGAAACCCGGCATCGTATATGTCGATCTCGCGACCGCTGATATGCACGACATCAGCGCACGAACGCCGTCGCTCGCCGCCGCGCGCGGCGTGATTTTCGATCTGCGCGGCTACCCGAAAAACAATCACGATGTCCTCCGGCATCTGACAAGCATGCCGGTGCAGTCCGCGATCTGGCAGATGCCGGAGGTCATCTACCCCGATCGACAGCGCCTCGTCGGATACTCGTCGCGCGGCCGATGGACGTTGACGCCGAAGGAGCCGCGGCTCCGCGGAAGAGTCGTGTTCCTCACGGGGCCTCAGGCGATCAGCTACGCAGAATCCGTCATGGGCATCGTCGAGCACTACCACCTCGGCACAATCGTCGGGGAGACGACAGCCGGCACGAACGGCAACGTGAACGTACTCCGCTTACCGGGCGACTTTGCCGTCTACTGGACCGGAATGCGCGTCCTGAAACACGACGGTACGCAGCATCACCTGATCGGCATCCGCCCGGACGTGAGGGTCACGCGAACAATCCAGGGAGTTCGCGAAGGACGCGACGATGTACTCGAGAAGGCAATCGCGATCATCAGCGAGTCAGATGCGTCCGTGTCGGCTGCCGTCGGCGCGCGAGACGCGCGGCGCTCCACAGAAGCAAAAGCGCTAACCGAATTCTAGTCATCGTAGACGGCAACGCGAGCATGCGCCGCCGAGCCACGCAGCGGGCCGCGTTGGTTGCTGCGCGCCGAGTTGGACGGCAGGTCAGTGGGCGACCAATTCAAGAATCGTCTGCTCGACATTTCGGGGCAATTCGATGGGCACGAACCAAGACGAAGGATAGATCGCCTTCTTCGTCGACCACACGAACCGTTTGGTGCTTCGCGGCTTCAGTGTCTTCGAGCACTTCGTAGATTTTGCGAAGTTCGAGCGAGGCCTCGTACTCCTCGTTTCGGATGCAGACCGCGAAGTGTTTTTGTTCTGCCATATCAGGCGATGAGACGCTTGATCTTCATTCTGCGTTTGCCGATACGCGTGCGCCTCAAACCAATGAACTTCGGCTTCAGCAATCGCACCATCCGGCAGTCGAACACTCGCGATTCCCTTCAGCTTGCGCCAGCTTCCGCTGCCGTAAAGTCGATTGAGCTTCGCGAGAATGCGGATACCGTGACCCGTGGCGATCGTCTCGATTGCGCGGATCTCGCCGGCGAGCTCGAACTCGATCTCCACCCGTTCAGGTTACCCGAATGCGACCACTGTCCGGCTGACGTACCTCACGCTCAGATGCGCGGCCGGTCCGCGTGCCGGAGTGACTGTCACATCCTAGCTCCGAAGCACGAGGCGCGGAAGCGCCGAGCCAGTGCCGGGCCGCGTCAGCTGCTGCGCGAGATCGTGGAGTTGGGCGCGCCTATATGAGGCGATCCGGACCAAACTTTCTCAATTGAGGTTCGACAGAAGGATTCGAGCGATGATGAGGCGGTACAGTTCCGGCCAGTAGTCAGAAGCTTTAAATCGCCCCTCTCCCTCGCTTCCGGCTAGAGCTGCTTGCGATGACGCGCTGCGTTAGGCGCAGCGCGTGCACTGTTTGTCGGCGGCTAAGTCGAGGCGGCTATGACGCGTTCTTCTTCTCCGGCCTCAACACGCCAAGGACATATTGCGACCGATCAAGGTACTTACGCGCGGCGTCGCGCACCGACTCGCGCGTGATCGCGGCGATGCGCTCCTCGTAACGATTGATGTCTTTGAAGTCGATGTCGTTCGACGCCAGGTATTCGAGCTGAGTCGCCCAAAAGCCGTTCTGTTTCAGGGCGACCTGCCGCTCGCGTCTGCGCATTTCGCGAACGCGGCCGATGTGATCCTCTGACGGTCCATCGGTCTGCAGTTTGTTGATCTCGCTGAACACAGCGTCGACGAGCTCTTCGACGCGCTTCGGATCGGCGGAGAAACTAATCGTGAACGTGTACTCCTCTTCCGGACGACGTGTGATTCCGCCGTTGACGCCAACGCCATACACGCCGCCGAGGTCCTCACGCAGCGTCTCCCGCAGCCGGATGCGCAGCACCTCGGCCAGTGCGCCGATTTGATTCTGATTCTCGAGACTCCACTTCGCATCGCCGTGAAAAACGATACGCACACTGCTCCGAGGCTCGATCCCTTTGTCCACCGTCACGGTCTGCACGCCGGGCGGTTCATTCACGCCGACGTTACGCCAGGTCTCGATGCGGCCCTTCGCCGGCAGACCGCCGACCCACTTCTCGACCTGCGGACGGATCGCGGCGAGATCGAAGTTGCCGACGATCGTGAAGATGAAGTCGGAGGCGTCGGCGAATCGCTCTTTGTAAAACGCGAGAGCGTCGTCGAGATTCATCTTGTCCACCTCCGCCGCCGTCATCATCCGGCGCCTCGGATGATTCTGCGTGAGCACTTCCGTCATTCGCCGGTTGAACTCGTATTCGGGCGACGCTTCCAGATTCTCGAGCTGCCCGCGCATGTTCGCGCGAAGCGACGCAAACGCCTTCTCGTCGCGCCGCACGCCTGTGAAACGCAGAAAGAGGAGCTGGAACATCGTCTCGAGATCTTTCGGCGACGCGCTTCCCTCGAGGCCTTCGAATAGCTCGGCGATGTACGGATTGACCGATGCGATTTTCCCCGCGAGCACTTTGCCGAGCTCGGTCGGATCGAAGTTGCCGGCGCCCATGCGTGACGCGATCGCCGCGGCACGCACGGCGCTGACGTACGTCGCCTCCGGCGCGAGCGAACTCCCGCCCGGACTCCACGCTCGAATCAGTATCTCGTCGTTTTTGAAGTCGGTCGGCTTGAGCAACACCACTGCGCCATTCGAGAGCTTCCAACGCGTGACGCCGACTTCGCGGAATTGCTTTTCATCGACAACGCGGCCCGCCGCCGGTGCGTTTGCGACGAGCGACTCGTTGCGCACGCGATCGACCCACGGAGTCACGTCGAGCTTCTGCGTTTGCTGGAAGATCGCGAGGAGGCGCTGCTCGTCGGGAATCGCTGCGTCTTTCTTGTCCGGTCCGCTGACGAGGATCACGCGATTCGTGTCCGTCAGCCATTGCGCGGCGCGCGCGTTCACTTCCCCGAGCATGATCGACGGAATCAGCTCGTGGAAGAGATCGCGTGTGAACTCGATGCTCGCAGCAGGGTAGTGCTGGAGAAAATTGCCGACGTATTGCGACGCGAAGCGCGCCGACTCCTGCTTCTCGCGATCTTCGTACGCGCGATCGATGCCGCGGAGGAATGTGACTTTTGCGCGATCGAGCTCCGTCTGCGCGAATCCGTACTTCTCCACTCGGTGCGCTTCGGTCAGCAGCGTTGCCACGGCGCGCTCGACACCTCCATTCGCGACGCGCGCGTTGAGGCGGTACGCCGACTTCGTGCGGCCGAGCGGGCCGGAACCGGCGAACGCGCCGAGGTATGGAGGATCGGCGGCGCGGCCGAGCTCGCGCAGGCGGTCGTTCATCATCTCGTGATACAGACTGTCGACGAGCTGTCGACGCATGTCGCCGATCGTCTCGCGGCGGACCTCCGGCCTTTTGTATTCGACCGAGACGCTGATCGATGTCGCCTCGGGGTCGGTGACGACACTCGTCAGCGTCTCCTTGTGATCGGGGATCGGGAAGTTGTCGCGCGGCGCCGCGCTCTTCGATCGCGGAATCGATCCGAACTGCTGTTTGATCTGGGTCTCGATGACGCCGGGATCGAAGTCGCCGACGGCGACGACGGCCATCAGCTCGGGGCGGTACCAGTCACGGTAGAACTTGCGGAGCAGTTCGACCGGCGCGGTTGCGAGGATGTCGCGGCTGCCGATCGGCAGCCGTTCGGCGTAACGCGAGCCGTGGAAGACGATCGGGAACTGTTTGTCGCGAATGCGCCCTTGCGCGCCGCGGCCGAGGCGCCACTCTTCGATGACGACGCCGCGCTCATTGTCGACTTCGGCGGGATCGAATGAGACCGCCGTGGCCCAATCGAGAAGAATGTGGAACGCGGTGTCGACGATCTTCGTGTCGTCGGTCGGGATCTGCAGCATGTACACGGTCTCGTCGAAGCTCGTGTACGCGTTGACGTCAGGGCCGAAACGCATGCCGATGCGCTCGAGATAATTGACGAGCTCCTGCTTCTGAAAACTCTCGGTCCCGTTGAACGCCATGTGCTCGACGAAGTGCGCGAGCCCGCGCTGCTCGTCACTCTCGAGAACCGATCCGGCGTTGACCGCGAGCCTGAGTTCCGCGCGCTTTTCCGGTCGCTTGTTCGCGCGGATGTAGTAGGTGAGGCCGTTCGGGAGGACGCCTGTTCGAACTGCGGGGTCGAGAGGGATCGGTTGCGATAGCCGAGCGCTCGGCGCCAGTGCGACTTGTGTCTGCTGTGTCGTCCTCGGCGCGGTCGTGCAGCTCGCGAGAATGACTGCTGCGGCGACTGCGAATGACGTCAGGTTTCGCCTCATGCTGCCTCCTCCATCAGCGGGTGCTATCTCCGCTTAGACGTACGTTGGGAGACCCACGTTCTTAGCGGAACTTGCGGTTCAATCTCTCGCGCGCGACGCTGTCGACACGCGTGAGCAGTGAGGCGAGCACCTCCCGCTGCTTTGCCACGAGCTGCGCGATCCCGCTCTTCGCCAGCGAAAGCATCATCTGCATCTCTTCTTCGCTGAACGTCGCTCCTTCGCCGGTGCCCTGCAGCTCGATGAAGCGTCCCTTCTCCGTCGCCACGATGTTCATGTCGACGCCGGCCTTCGAGTCCTCTTCGTAATTGAGATCGAGCAGAGCCTGGCCGCCGAGCATGCCGACGGAGATCGCGGCGATGAAATCGTTGACCGGCCAGCTCGGCAGATTGCCGTCGACGTACATGCGGCCGAGAGCGATGACGAGAGCGACGTACGAGCCGGTGATCGAGGCGGTGCGCGTCCCGCCATCGGCCTGCAGGACATCGCAGTCGATCCAGATCGTGCGCTCGCCGAGCATCTCGGCGTTGACGGCGGCGCGCAACGAGCGTCCGATGAGGCGTTGAATCTCCATCGTGCGGCCGCCCTGCTTTCCTCTGGAGGCTTCACGCTCGACCCGTTCGGTCGTCGCGCGTGGCAGCATCCCGTACTCGGCAGTGATCCATCCCTTGCCCGTTCGATAGAGAAACGGCGGGACCTTCTCCTGGACCGAAGCCGTGCAGACGACGCGTGTATCGCCGACCTCGATCAGCACGGAGCCTTCGGCGTGCTTGGTGAAATTGGGATGGATCACGACCGGCCGGAGCTCATCCGGCGCGCGGCCGTCGCTGCGTGCTGTCATGCGTGTTGCGCCGCCGGCACTCCTTCTTCGATCTCCGCTCCCTTCGGCACGACGACGACGCCGGTATCGCTCACCGTGTAACGCTGGCGATCGGCTTCGAGGTCGTAGCCGATCGTCGTGCCGGCCGGGATCTTTACACCTTTGTCGATGATGGCCCGGCGGATGCGCGAATGCCGCCCCACTTCGACTCCGTCCATGAGGATCGACTCGTCGACATCCGAATATGAGTGAATGCGCACGCGCGGGTGCAGCACGCAGCGGTTGATCGTGCCGCCGGAGATGATGACGCCGTCGGAGACCATCGAGTCAGTAGCGATGCCGATCCTCTGCGACTTCGAATCGGCGAATACGAACTTCGCCGGCGGGAGATTCATCGGCGCGGAGACGATCGGCCAGGACGGGTTGTACAAATTGAACAGCGGCGTCACCGATACGAGATCCATCGACGCCTCGAAATACGCGTCGACAGTCCCCACGTCGCGCCAGTAGCCGCGGTTGCGTCCCTCCTCGCCGGGAACGTGATTCTTCGCAAAGTCGTACGCATAGACCTTCATGCGCGGATACATGTCCGGGATGATCTCTTTGCCGAAATCGTGAGCGGAATCGCGCAACGCGTTGCGCTGCAGGACGTCGATCATGACGCGCGCGTCGAAGATGTAGTTTCCCATCGACGCCAGCACCATGTCCGGTCGGCCGGGAATCGTCTTCGCTCCATCCTTCGGCTTCTCGACGAATCCCGTGACCCGGAAGTCGTCGTCGATCTCCACGATGCCGAAGTGATGCGCTTCGCCGACCGGTACGGGGATCGTGGCGAGCGTCAGATCGGCCTCATTCGTCAGATGCTCCTGCAGCATCTGATTCACATCCATCTTGTAGATGTGATCGCCGCCGAAGACGCACACGACGTCGGGACTCTCGTCGAAGATGAGCTCCAGATTCTGAAAGACGGCGTCGGCCGTACCGCGAAACCAGAACGGTCCTTTGCGCATCTGCGCCGGCACCACGTCGACGTACTGGCCGATCTCGGGCACCAGCCGCCACGTGCGCGTGATGTGCTCGATCAGCGACGTCGACTTGAACTGCGTCAGGACCTTGATCTTGAAGAAGCCGGAGTTGATGAAGTTGTTGATGA
>DASXRT010000165.1:0-2914 GCA_036506455.1 Thermoanaerobaculia bacterium | reverse complement strand
GCATCGGAAAGCACTCCGATGAGCGGCGGCGATGGAATGTCACCGATCAGATGCATGACCAGCACGGAGAGTCCCAGCGCCGTGGCGCGCTCGCCGGGCGCGACTGCATTCACGATCGCCGAGTTCACCGGACCCGTGCACATGAATATGAGCACCTCGGCGATCACGATGGCGGTGAGATACGTTGCCCGATGCGGATTCGAAAGTGCAACATAGGTGAGCGGCGCGGCGATCAGCGTGGCGATTCCCGATACCCACAAATACGCGCTCTTCGTCTTGCACAGGAGCAGATCGCCGATCCATCCGCCGGCGAACGTGCCCACAAAACCTGTGACGAGCGCGATTGCGCCGAACACCACCGTCGCTTCCGCGCGCGGCATTCCACGCGAGCGCTCCAGAAATGCCGGCATCCAGAATGCGAGTCCACCAAGCGCGAATGTGTACGCGCCGTATCCGAGGACGGCGAGGATGTATGTGCGGTTGTGAAGAAGGTCGAGATAGGTGTTGCGCGAACCCGCAGTTGCTGCAGGCTGAGGATCGTGGCACCCGCGCGGGGGATCGAAAACCTTCAGCACCAGCAGCGACAGGATCAATCCCGGCGCGCCGGCGATCCAGAATGCCGCACGCCATCCGAACGCGCGATCGACGAGCCCGCCGAGAACGTATCCCGCCGCCGAGCCGATCGGAATCGCCGCGAAGAACGTCGCCAGGACGCGCCCGCGCTTCTCGATGGGATAGTGATCCGCCAGCAGTGCCGGCGCGATCGTCCCGTAAGCCGCTTCACCGATGCCGACTGTCGAGCGCGCGATGAACAGCGATGTGAAGCCGCGCGCGAAGCCGGCCAGGCCCGTGGCGAGACTCCAGATCGCGACGCCGAGGGCGATGAGCGGCGGACGCGCGCGACGATCGCCTAACGTGCCGAAGATCGGCGACGTCAAAGTGTAGACAACGATGAAACCGGCTCCCACGAATCCGAGCTGCGTGTCGGAGAGCCGCAGCTCCGATCGCTTGATCGACTCCACGACGGCCGCGACGATCCAGCGATCGAGATAGTTGAAGAGATTGATGAACGTGAGGACGGCGAGCGCGTAGGTCGCGGCGCGGCGTTCGTTGTCCATCTGCGGTACGAAACTACTCTGCAATTGATTCGTAATCAATGAACTGGGAGCGCACGGGTATCATTCGACGGTCCATGAAACGATTGGCGCCGATCTTCGTCTGCCTGGCCGGCATCGCCGGGCTGGCGGTGCTCATCCCGCGCTTCAACACGGCCCAGCCGGTGGGAATCCGCCTGACGCGCGGCGAAGCGAAAGTCATCGCCGATCGCGCCGCACGCCAACTCGGAATTCCAGTCGATAAGGCGTGGGCGAACATTACCTGGGGCGGTTCCGGTCCTCTCGATCAGGAGCTGGAGAAAGATCCCGAACGACGACGCCGTGCCGCCAACGATCCCGTGATCGGACCGCGCCTCGGCGGATACAAGATCACGTACTACCGCCCCGGACTCGAGAAGTTTCCGCCGTACGGACATGTAGTCGTCAGCGCGCGCACGGGTCAGGTGGTCATGGAGCGACTGCGCCGGCGCAACGAGGAGGCCGGAGCGCAGTTGACCGAAGAGCAGCTCCGTCCGCGCGTCGAAGCGTTCGTGCATTCGCGGACATTCATCGGTGCGCCGAAGCCGCAGTTCGAGAGCGCTCGCCCAACGGTGCAGCGCAATCGTACCGATTGGGTCTTTCGCTATCGCGTTCCGTCGCAGTTTCCCTCGGGCAACATCGTCCCTTATCTGTGGGTCTACTACACCGGCGATGAGCAGGCGGGTTGGGATCTGATCGAGGAGTACGCGGACGGACATCAGTTCCGCAACGATAACGCCGGCGAAATCACAGGAACGTTCATCCGCTACGGCGTGATCTACACGCTGCTGCTGGTGCTTCTGGCGATCTTTCTCAAGAAGTACCACGCCGGTGAAGTCGGGGTCGGCACGGCCTCACTGCTGTTCGCCGGACTTGTCGTGACGGCGATCTTCTTCAACATCATCATCGGGCCGTCCGCCTCGGAAGGAAATTCGATCGGCGGGGTCGACGCCAGAACGACAGCGATCGTGATCATGGGCTTCAAGTTCATGTTCTACGATCTGCCGGGGGCGATTCTCGTCTTCTTCGCATGGGCGGTCGGTGAGAGTTATGCGCGCGAGCGATGGGGCGAGCGGCTCGCTTCATTCGACGCGATTCTTCGCCGCGATGCATTCAACGCCACCGTCGGCCGGTCGATCCTCATCGGTCTGCTCGTTGCGCCGGCTGTCGCTGCGGCCGCATTCCTCGTGGGATCGATTCCGCTGCTGATGGGGATGGCTCATCCGACGATGGGAGGGGGAACGCAATCGATCGTCGCCCTCGGTGGACCGTCCGTCGCGCTCATCAGCGCGTTGCTGGACGCGGTCAACTTGACGGTGATCGGTGCGCTGTTTCTTCTGGCGGCGGCCAACCGCCGGCGCGTGCTCTGGTTGGGAATCCTCGTCGCCCTCGCACTGGCTGTGATTTCAGGTGTCGCCGATGTTCCCATCGATCCGTACGCTGCGAGAACGATTTTTGGATTCGGCGGCGGCGCTGCGGCGCTCGCGGTTTTTCTCTCCGCCGATCTCCTGGCGACCGACATTGCGCTCTTCGGCGGTGCACTGCTGACCTATGTGCTTCCGCTGTTATCGGTGGCGAGCGGCAATGAGTTCCGGCAGGTTGCGATCTGGGTAGCCGTGCCGCTCGCCGCGCTTCTCGTCTACTCGCTGGCCGCGCTGATGACGAAGCGCGAGGTCGTCTACACATACGAGGACCTCGCGCCACACGTTAAACGGATCATCGAGCGCGAACGCGTGAAGGCGGAGATCGATGCCGCGAACAGAATTCAGGCCGCACTTCTG
>DASXRT010000164.1:0-10486 GCA_036506455.1 Thermoanaerobaculia bacterium | reverse complement strand
CGACCCACGACCTACGACCCACGACCCACGACCTCCGAACCACCACCCGGTTTCGCGCAGTGGAGCAGGCGTGTCCAACTGACCATGAGCGCGAAGATCGACCCCCGATGGTGGCAAATCGCGTCGCTCGCCGGGCTCCTGACGTATGGCATCGTCGCGCTCCGGTTCGATGTGACGGCGTGGCGCGTCGGGGCAATCGTGAGCGCCGCGGTGGCCACGCAATGGGTCTGCTCCCGCACGGCGCGCATCAACTTCGAATGGAAGAGCGCCATGATCTCGGCGCTCTCGCTGTCGCTCCTGATGCGCAGTAACTCGCTGCTCCTCCTCCTCGTCGCCGCTCTGATCGCCGTCTCCAGCAAGTTTCTAATCCGCTGGAACGGCAAGCATGTCTTCAACCCGACCAATTTCGCGATCGTCGTCATGATGCTGGCGAGCGATCGGGTGTGGGTCTCGCCCGGTCAGTGGGGCTCGGCGGCATTCTTCGGGTTCCTCATCGTCTGCGCCGGCGGCTTCGTCGTCTTCCGGAGCATGCGCAGCGATGTCACTCTCGCGTTTCTCTTCTTCTGGTTCGCGATCCTCTTTGGGCGTGCGATCCGCCTCGGCGACCCGCTGACGATTCCGCTGCATCGCCTCGAGAACGGAGCCCTGCTGATCTTCTCGTTCTTCATGATCTCCGATCCCAAGACTACGCCGAACTCCCGCCTCGGAAGAATCGTATTTGCCGCTCTTGTCGCCGGCGGCGCCTGGTACGTGCAGTTCCGCATGTTTCACACGAACGCACTCCTGTGGTCGCTGGCCGTTTGCTCGTTGTTCGTCCCGCTCATCGATGTCGTTTCCGTCGCTCGCCGATTCGAATGGAACCAGAAGGAGGTTTTCATGCAACGCGTCGCAGCAGCACTCTTCGTTCTTTTCATCACCCCGAACGTCTTCGGATTCTGCGGTTTCTACGTCGCGAAAGGAGACGCGAAGATCTTCAACAAGGCGTCGCAGGTCGTGCTCGTGCGCGACGAGGACCGCACGGTCATGACGATGGCCAACGATTTCAAAGGCGATCCGCGCGAGTTCGCCGTCGTCGTTCCGGTGCCGACCGTGCTCGAGAAAGGGCAGGTCCGCGTGGCCGATAAGGCGGTGATCGATCACCTCGACGCGTACTCCGCTCCGCGCCTCGTCGAATATTTCGATCCCGATCCATGCGCGATGCGCGACGCGCAGAGAAAGAGTGCCGTGGCCGAGGCGATCACGGTCAGCGGGGCGATGGGGAAGCGCGAAAGGACGCTCGGCGTCACAATCGAAGCGAAGTACACCGTCGGCGAATACGACATCCTCATCCTCTCGGCGAAAGAGAGCGCCGGTCTCGAGACGTGGCTCACTGAGAACGGTTATCGATTGCCGCCTGGTGCTCGCGAAGTCCTCGGCTCCTATATCCGCCAGAACCTGAAATTCTTCGTCGCCAAAGTGAACCTGCGCGAACAGGTGAGGATGGGCTTCAACTACCTGCGTCCGATCCAGATCGCGTACGAGTCGCCGAAGTTCATGCTCCCGATCCGCCTCGGCACGGTGAACGCGTCGGGCCCGCAGGAGCTGTTCGTCTACGCACTGACGCGCAAAGGCCGCGTCGAGACGACGAACTATCGCACCGTGCGGCTGCCGTCGGACATGGACATCCCGCTCTACGTTCGCTCGAGCTTCTCGAGCTTCTACAAAGCGATGTTCTCAGAACAGGTCCGGCGCGAAGAGATGTCGACTGTGTTTCTCGAATACGCATGGGACATGAACTGGTGCGATCCGTGCGCAGCCGAACCGCTATCGCGCGATGAGCTGCGCAAGGCCGGTGTCTTCTGGTTGACGAACGAGAACGGCGGCGGTGCGAGCGACGTCTTCATCACCAGGCTGCATGTCCGCTACGATCGCGCACACTTCCCCGATGATCTGGTGTTCCAGGAGACAGGTGACCGCCAGAACTTCCAGGCGCGCTACGTCCTGCGTCATGTGTTCACGGGAAAGATCGCCTGCGGCCCGACCGAGTACGAACAGTCAGTCCAGAAGCGGCAGGAGCAGGAGGCCGTGAACCTCGCCCAGCTCACCGGTTGGAACGTCGACGACATCCGCAGGAAGATGAACATCCAGAGCGTACGCTTGAAGAAATGGTGGGAGTGGTAGGGCGTTTCGCGCCATCGCCAACGGGACCATTGCACCTAGGCAGCCTGGTGGCTGCAGTGGGCTCGTGGTTGTTTGCCCGGGCGGCGGGCGGGCGGTGGCTGGTGCGGATGGAGGATCTCGATCGTCCGCGCGTGATCGAAGGCGCGGATCGCGAGATCCTCGACGCGTTGCAGCGATACGGACTGATGTGGGATGGCGATGTCGTGTATCAGTCGCAGCGAATCGACGCATACGAAGCAGCCCTTCGAACGCTGCGCGAGAAGGGACTCGCTTTCGACTGTGCCTGTTCGCGCGCGGAGTTGTTGCGCACCGCATCTGCACCCGCGGCGACCGATCCGGTCGAACGAATCTATCCGGGCACATGCCGCAGCGGCCTGCCACCAGGTCGCATCGCACGATCGGTGCGCTTTCGAGCAACCGGTACGGTCGCTTTCGATGATCTCGTTTTCGGTCACGTCGAAGAGGATCTGGCGAAAGCGACGGGCGATTTCGTTGTCAAGCGCGCCGATGGTGTCTTCGCGTATCAACTCGCGGTCGTTGTCGATGATGAAGAGCAGCGTGTGACGCAGGTCGTGCGTGGCGCCGATCTGCTTTCATCGACGGCACGTCAGATCGCGTTGCAGCGCGCGCTCGGGTATCGAACGCCGGAGTACGCGCACCTGCCGCTCGTCGTCGACAAGAGCGGCGCAAAGATCGGCAAGCGCGATGGCGCGCTGCCATCGCGCTCATCGAATGATCTGCAACTCGCGCTTCGCGTCCTCGGCATCGAGGTGGCGCAGCAATCGCCGGAGCAGATGCTGCGCGACGCTCTCGATCAGTTCAGCGCGACGAAGATCCCGGCGAAGTCGTGGACGCTGGCGTAGTTCCCCACACGTTGCATCGCTTGTCATCGCCGCGCACCATCGCATCGGCAGTCTTGCATCCGAACGCCGCGGCGAACTCGGGCATGTTCGACAGAGGTCCATTCACCCGGAAGCGCGCCAGCGGATGGGGATCCGTCGTGATCTGCAGGCGCTCCGCTTCCTTTCTCATATTCTCCGCCCACACCTGTGCCCAACCGAGGAAGAAGCGTTGCTCGGGAGTGAAGCCGTCGACGATTTTGCGGGGCTTTCCTTCCTGCGATTTCTGATACGCAGCGTAGGCGATCTGCAATCCGCCGAGGTCGGCAAGGCTCTCGCCGAGGACGAGGTCACCGGTCATGTGCTCGCCGCCGATCTCGTAACTGCTGAACTGTTCCGAGACGCACTTCGCACGTTCCAGAAAGCGCTGCTTGTCCTCCGCGGTCCACCACTCGGCGAGATTGCCCCGCAGATCGAACTGCCGTCCCTGATCGTCGAAGCCGTGGATGATCTCGTGTCCGATCACGGCGCCCATGCCGCCGTAGTTATAGGCCTCGTCCGCGTTCGGATCGTAGAACGGCGGCTGCAGGATGCCGGCCGGGAAGACGATCTCATTCATCGGCGGATTGTTATAGGCATTGACCGTCGGCGGCGTCATGAGCCACTCAGTGCGATCGACTGGCTTGTCGATCTTGTTCATATCGCGATCAAATTCGAAGTGATTGGCCACGATCGCGTTCTCGACGTACGGCTGCTTCGAGATCGTCACCGCCGTGTAGTCGCGCCACTTTTCGGGATAACCGATCTTGAGGCCGAAGGCCTCGAGCTTTGCCAGCGCTTGCTGCCGCGTTGCAGGAGCCATCCATGCCAGCGTGGTGATGTCTTCGCGCAGCGCGCGCATGATGTTGTGCACCATATCGAGCGCCTGCGCCTTCGCTGATTCGGGGAAGTAGCGCTGCGTCCAAAGCCGGCCTAGCGCTTCGCCAAGAGCGGCATCGGTCGCGGCCGTGCAGCGCTTCCAGCGCGGCAGCATCTCCTTCGTGCCCTCGAGATAGCGGCTATAGAAATCGAAGTCCGCTTCCTCGAGCTCCTTCGGCAGCTTCGACGCTTCGTAGTTGATGAGATTCCATCGCAGATAGCTCTTCCATGCGTCGATCGGCGTGGTGTTGATGCGCCGCTCGAGCTCGCGGACGAACTCCGGCTGACCGACGACGAGGCTCTGCACGGCCGGCACGCCGGCGGCCGCGAAATACTCCCGCCACGAGAACGATGGAGCGAGTGCCTGCAGCTCCGTCGTTGTCATCTTGTTGTACGTAGCCGCCGGATCGCGAAGCTGCACGTTCGTCATCGACACCTGCGCCAGTTTCGTCTCGAAGTCCATGATGTTGCGCGCCTGGCTCAGCGCGTCGTTGTGGTCGGCGCCGAGGAGCTGGAGCATCCGCGCGATGTGCTGGACGTAGCGGACGCGGATCTCGATCGATTTCGGATCGTCCTTCGTGTAGTAGTCGCGATCGGGGAGTCCCAGTCCAGCTTGCGAGATGGACGCGACGACCTGGTCGGTGTTCTTGAAATCCGGCGTCGATTGAAATGCGAACACAGCGGGAATGCGATAGGAGTGGAAGCGTGCCAGGATCTGCGGCAGGTCGGTCGGGGAGCGCACTGCGTTGATGCGAGCGAGATCAGCGCGGAGTGGATCGAGTCCGGCGCGAGCGATGGCCTTCTCGTCCATGCAGCTCGCGTAGTAATCGCCCACCTTCTGCTGGTCGGATCCCATCGGCGCGTGCGCTTTCGCCGCCTCCTCGAGGATCGTGTGCATCTTTTCCTGGTTGTTGAGATCGAGGACGGAGAAATTGCCCCAGCGCGAGTACGCCGCGGGAATCGGATGAGTCTTCAGCCATCCTCCATTCACGAATTGATAAAAGTCGATGCAGGCGTTTGCAGTGCGATCGAGATTCGTCAGATCGAACCCGGTCGTGGATGAAACAGTGCGGGGCATCGCCGGGTGTGTCTGCGGCTGCGGCTGCGAAGCGCATCCGGCCAGCGCGACTGCGACGATGATGAGGGGAAGACGGCGCATGAGGCCTCCTGAGAGACGCTATCGTATCGTGGAGAACAGGTTCGGGATGACACAGGGATGAAACGCGAGATCGACACGAAGGCGACGCTGGAGCAATGGCTGGCGTCGCCTTTGCGGTCGAACGACGTCGTCTTTCAGGGTCTCGACCTCACGCCATACGAAGCGCAGTTTCTGGCGCTCGATCTGCGCGGCTGCGCGTTCATCGGCTGCAGGACGACCGAGAAGATCGCCGCGCACATCTCGAAATTCGAGTGCATCAGCATCCCCCCGCTTCCGGGCAAACCTTTCGATGCGTTTCGCGTCACGCTCTACACGCCTGACGAATTACTCGCCGGCTTCGATCCTGCGCATCCGGAGAGTTACGCGAAGACGCCCGACGCCGTGATCTACGCGCACTACAAGGGTTCGTCGCACGGTGACCTCGATGATGTCCTGGCGCGGCGCATTCACGACTTCTCGATCGCCGATGCACTGGAGGACAACCTCGGCGACTGGGAGGGGAAGGGCGTGGTGGGCGTGATGGGGGGACACACCGTGCCGCGCGGTGCGCCGGCGTACATCGCGGCGGCGCGACTCGCCCGTCAGCTCGCGCGCGAAGGTTTCCTCATCGTGACGGGTGGTGGGCCGGGGGTGATGGAAGCAGCGAACCTCGGCGTCTATGTCGCGCCGCATCCGGATGACGCGCTCGACGACGCAATATCCGAGCTCTCCAACGCGGCGGTGTTCGATCATCCGCAATACCTCGTCGCTTCGTATCGTGTCCGAGCATTGCTGCCACCGCCGGCATCGTCGCAGGTGTACCGCAGCGTCGGCGTTCCCACGTGGTTCTATGGCCACGAGCAGCCCAATGTCTTCGCTACATACCTGGCGAAATATTTTGAGAACAGCGTTCGCGAAGAAGGCTTGCTGGCGATCGCCTCGCGCGGCGTGATCTTCGCCGAAGGGAGCGCCGGCACTCTGCAGGAAATTTTTCAGAACGCCTGTCAGAACTACTACCGCACCTATCGACAAGCACGCGCGCTTATGATCCTCTTCGGCACGGAGTATTGGAATCCGCCGGGAGACGGCAGCGCCGGTCGCGGCAAGAAGGTTTACCCGCTATTGGTCAAGGTCGCCGCAGAAGAGGGATTCGCGCATCTGATCCGCGTGACCGACTCGATCGACGAGATCGCCGAATGGGTTCGGAATCCGCCTCAGTAGAGGCAGGCTCGGAAATTGCCCTGCGTGACAGGTGAGGAACGACAGTGTTCGAGAGAGCAGAGAGACTCGAGGGTCCCGCGATCGTCTTCGCCCGCAATTTCTTCAAGAACCCGCGCATGCTCGGTTCAGTCATCCCCAGCTCGCGCTTTCTGGTCGAGCAGTTGTTGCGCGACATCCGCTGGGACGAGGCGCGGGTCATCGTCGAATACGGCCCCGGCGTCGGGACGATCAGCGCCGAGGTCCTGAGGCGCATGCGCAGCGACGCCACGCTGCTCGTCTTCGAGATCAACGACGAATTTGTCGATGTCCTGGCTCGCCGTTTCGACGATCCGCGCATGCGCGTGGTGCACCGCTCCGCCGCCGGCGTCGTCGAAGTCCTGCGCGAACTGGGCCTCGGTCCGGCTGATTATGTCATCGCCGGAATCCCCTTCAGCATCATGAGCGAAGAGGAGCGTTTGGCTGTGTTGCGAAGGACTTACGAGGCGCTCCGGCCCGGTGGATCACTGCTCGTTTATCAGTTCTCGACCCGTGTCCGGAGCGATCTGGAAGCGATCTTCGGACGCGTTCACCAGGTCTTCGAATTGCGCAACATACTTCCGGCACGTGTGTTCCACTGCGTCAAATGACGATTTCAGTGTTTGACGGATCGAACTAAACAGCGCAGAATCCGCGAAAAACTCGAAAGAGGATGAGATGGCAAGTTCGAAAAAGACTTCCGGTTCCAAGGGAAAAGGCCTGGCCGCGGAGGTAACGCCCAGCGCTGATCTCGCACCGATCGTCGGCAGCAAGCCGATCCCGCGCAGCGAGGTGACGAAGAAGGTCTGGGATTACATCAAGCAGCACGGGCTGCAGGACCAGCAGAACAAACGCATGATCAACGCCGACGACAATCTGAAGAAGATCTTCGGCGGCAAGAAGCAGGTCTCGATGTTCGAGATGACTGCGCTGGTCAACAAACACCTCAAAGCGTAGTCCTCATCGGGGAGGGCAGGCGCTCGCCTGTCCTCCGTCCCTTTCATTTCGTGCTACGGCGCGCTCAGCGCCTTTTCCACCGCGGCGATCGTCGGTTCGATCTCGATCGATCGCCCCGCCGGCGCGCGCATGATCGCCTCCGCATCTTTCAGCAGATGGCCGGTCAGCACGCAGACGATGCGTTCGTTCTCGCGCATGACGCCGGATGCGCGAAGCTTTCGCACTCCCGCCAGCGTCGCCGCTGATGCGGGCTCGCAGCCGATGCCCATCCCGTCGATGGCGCGCTTGGCGGACATGATCTCCTCGTCGGTCACTTCTTCCACGACTCCGTTCGTGTAGCGGATGGCGGCGACGGCGCGCTCGTGGCTCACGGGATCGCCGATGCGGATCGCGCTGGCGATGGTCTCGGCGTTGACGCGGTGTCGCGATGCAAAGGACTCACGGAAACTGCGATAGAACGGATTCGCGCCGCTTGCCTGAATCGACGCCAGGCGCGGCATCGTTTTGATCCAGCCCGCGTCGCGCGCCTCGCGCAGCGCCTTGCCGAACGCGCTCGTGTTGCCCAGGTTCCCGGCCGGGGCGACGATCCAGTCGGGCGCCTTCCACTCGAGATCCTGGAGCAGCTCCCAGATGATGGTCTTCTGTCCTTCGATGCGGAACGGGTTGATGGAGTTGACGTGATAGATGCCGAGGCGCGTGGAGGTGTCGAGGACGAGCTGCATCGCGGCATCGAAGTCGCCGCGGATCTGCAGACACGTTGCGCCGTAGGCGAGCGTCTGGGCGAGCTTTCCGCCGGCGACTTTGCCGGAAGGGACGAAGACGACCGCGCGCAGTCCTGCCTGCGCGGCGTAGGCGGCGAGCGATGCGCTCGTGTTGCCGGTCGATGCGCACGCCACTGCGCGCGCGCCGAGGCGCACCGCCTGCGTGATGGCCACGGTCATGCCGCGGTCCTTGAACGAGCCGGTCGGGTTCTCCCCTTCGTGCTTGAACAGAAGGCCGTCACGTTCGTAGAGGCGCGTCGCTCCTTCCGGATGTGTGACGATCTGCGCTTCGGGAACGGAGAGCACGGCCTCGCGAAAGCGCCAGACGCCGCTCTCGTCGATGGTCCTGCGACTCGATCGGCGGCTGTCGAATTTCGCGACGTCGCGTGGCATCGCATCGCGCTCGACCGCCAGCAGTCCACCGCATTCGCACGTGTAGCGGATCTCGCCGGCATCGAACCGACGGCCGCAGGCGATGCAGACGAGCCACTCGGTCATGTCTGATAGTGTTTCACGCGATGGCGCTCTTCGTCATGATCCTGTCGCGACTCGTGCCGATCATGATGCTGCTGTCATTGACGCTGGTCGGGAGTCGCTACCTCTACGACATCATCCTGCCGCGGCGGCCGCGCCTTGCGCCGTGGGCGTTCGCAGTCGTGAGTCTGGTCGGGCTCATCGCCACGGCGCCGTATGTGTGGCGCGCCGCGCTGGTCGTTGGCGGACACTGGGCGCTCGCGCGCAGCCGCTTTCAGCTCGCCGATGTCCTGCTCAGCGACTACGACGCCTGGGGCGGCCGCACGACCGACACGATCGCTCGCGAGTGGGCTTATGCGCGCATGAGCCTGGGCCATTGGAAAGAAGCGGAGGAGGCGCTCTTGAGAGTGCCTCGACCGTCGGCGCAGACGGTTTTGCTCATCGGACTCTGTCAGTACTATCTGCACGATCCGGCGGCGGAGCCGACGCTGCTCCGCGTGCCCGATGTGCTCCAGGTCGAGATTCAGATCCGCGACTATCTGCTGGCGCGAATGGCGCAGAAACGCGGACAGATCGGACGCGCGTACAACCTCTATTGGCGCGCCGCATCGATACAGCCGCACTTTCTACCCGCCGTGTATCATGGCGCGAGGCTGACCATGCTCGCCGGAGACGCCGACGCGGCGCTGCGAATCGTCAACGCATACGCGCGCGAGTTTCCCGGCGCGGCGACGAATCCCGATGTTCTGACCTTGCGGTCGTACATCTCCACGGGACGGGTTCCGCCGGACAAGGAATACGAGATTGTCGCATTTTAGGATCCGGGCCGAAGACGTGCTTTCGGTCGTCGCCGTGATCGGTCTCGTCACCTACGCCGGAATTCGCGCCCTCGGACGCATCGATCTGACCGAAGAGAACTACTGGGACTTTGCGTTGATCGTGTTTCCGGTAGCGCTGCTCATTTTTCTCGCCGCGCTGCGTTACGCATTCGGGCCGCGCGGCGCGAGCAGCATCCGGAGCGTGTGGCTGGAGACCGGTACGGTCATCCGCGACTGGCTGCCGTTTCTCATCTTCCTGCTGATGTACGAGAGCTTTCGCGTGCGGACGTGGGGAGCGATCTCACCGGTGGACGCCGATCCGTTCCTGCTCAAGTTGGACCGGCGGCTCTTTGGCGAGACGCCGGCGGTGCTGCTCGATCCCTACACGCGTGGTTGGATCACCCAGCCGCTGACGATCGCGTACTTTCTCCATCTCGTTCTACCGGCGGTGCTGGCGATGCTGTGGTATCGCCGCGACCTTTTGATCTTTCGTCAGTTTCTGTTGACCATTCTGCTCGCCGGGATGATCGGATCGATCGGTTACGTCGCCGTCCCCGCTGTCGGACCGGGGATCGCGTTCCCGAATCTCTTTCATCACAAGCTGAGCGGCGAGATTTACGGCAGCGTCACCGAGTTCATCGACAGCGCGCGGGCGATGCGCGACGCATTTCCGAGCCTTCACATCGGCATCTCCACGATCGTTCTGTACTACGCGTGGATGCGCGATCGCGTCACGTTCTCATGGATGCTTCCGCTGATCCTCGGCAACTGGATCTCGACGATCTATCTTCGCTACCACTACCTGATCGACGTGATCGCGGGCTTCATCACCGCGTATCTGGCCATCGTTCTGGCGCGCCTGGCGCTGCGCGCCGAGGTCGCGATCAACGAATGGCGTGAGCTCCACGCCGCGCAATGACGCCGGCGTGCACGTCGCAATCGACGTCACGCATCGCCGAGCGCATGGCCTCCGCCACCCGCGCGTCGTTGTCGGTGGTGATGGCGAAGATCGTCGGACCCGATCCGCTGATCGAGCATCCGAGGGCGCCGGCATCGAGCGCGGCGCGCTTGACGTCGCGAAAATTCGGAATGAGATCGGCGCGGATCGGTTCCGCGTAACGATCATCGAGCGCACGACGAAGAAGGCTCGCGTCCGCACTCGCGAATGCATAAGCGAGTGCGGTC
>DASXRT010000163.1:0-12469 GCA_036506455.1 Thermoanaerobaculia bacterium | reverse complement strand
GGCGATCGAAAAGAACGAGTTGCCTCACCGCGAGATCGCGCGCTTCGTCTGGCTCATTCAGGTTCCCGAGCCCGGCGATCCTTCGACGTGGGAGCGCAATCTCAATGACGCGGTCGATCGAAAGCACGGATCGTTTCGGGTGACGCCGGCGACACCGGAGGAACAGCGCAAAGTCGATTCGGGCGAGATTACATTGCAAAAGTAAATGCGCGCCGTACGCTTACTGCGCCAGGGATCACCGCTCGAGAATTGTGAAATCGACGAGCCGCGGCCGCGCGACGGCGAGATCATCGTCGAGATTCGCGCCGCCGGCATCTGCCACAGCGACGCGCATTACCGGGCGGGTGGGGGGCGGGTGAATCTTCCTGTGACGCTGGGTCACGAGATCGCCGGTGTCGTCCGCGGCACGGGTGAGCGCGTCGCGCTTCACTATCTCCTCGAGAACGGCGACATGCTCGGCAAGGAGCGCGACGGCGGCTTCGCCGAGCGGATCGCCGTGCCGGCGCAGAATGCGATCGCGATTCCGGAGCAGATTCCTTTCGAGCACGCCGCGATCATGATGTGCTCGACGGCGACCGCATATCACGCCCTCCGCCTCTCTCGTCTTCGGCCCGGCGAATCCGTCGTCATCCTCGGCTTCGGGGGCCTCGGCGTATCGGCAGTGCAGCTCGCGCGCAGACTCGGTGCCGGGCGCGTGTTCGTCGTCGATGTCGTCGCGGAGAAACTGAGGCTCGCCGAATCGTTCGGCGCCATCGCCGTGGAGGAGATGCCGCAGGCCGATGTCGCGCTCGAATTCACCGGCAATCCGGCTGTGGCGGTCCGCGCCTTGCGAGCGCTCGCGCCCGGCGGGCGGCTGATGATCGTCGCCATCAACCTTCGCCATCTCGAGATTGACGCTTATGCCGATGTCCTCGCGCCCGAGCGTCACATCATCGGCGTTTCCGATCACACTCGCGAAGAGTTGGTCGAGCTGATGGACATGGCGCAGCGCGGAGAGATCGACCTGGCGCGCGCGATCACGCGAACGGTCCCGCTCGATGCCGAAGCGATCAACGGGGTCCTTGACGACCTCGACCGCGGCACCATCCATCTTCGATCGGTGATCGCTCGCTGAAGGCTCCGTCTTTGCAGACTTCTCCGTCCGGAGACAGGACTATGCGAAAGGTTTGTGTTGCCTTGATTCTGGCACTCGTCGCGATGAACGCGGCAGCGCTCAGTACCAAAGATCTTCTGGCGACGATCGCGATGCCGCTCGCCGTCGCCGCGGTTTCGAATGTCAGCGGCGTTCCTCAAACACAGCTCGCCACGCTCGTCACGACTCTCAATCAGGCGAATGTGCCGCCGGTGCAGTTCGTCGAGGTGATCCGCTACACGCCAGTCGCCCTCGTCGATCAAAACGGGGAGCCGTTCATCGCCTACGTGCAGGAGCGGACGACGCAGGGAGTCACAGGCGATGCCCTGGTGAACGCGATCGCTGCGCAACTGCAGACAAAGTACAACGTGACGCCGCAGCTCGAGCTGACCGTACCGGCGACGACACTCGTCGTCGAGAACAACTATGTGCCGCCGACCGTGATCACGCGACTCGGCACTGTCACGACCACTGATGATCCCCTGGCGCTGGTCGCGTTGCCGCTCGCTGTCGCGGCGGTCGCAGACATCGCCGGAGTTCCGCGGGATCAACTGGCGGATTTCGTCGCGACGCTCAACAACGCCAGCGTACCGGCGACGCAGATGATCGAAGTCGTGCGCTACGTCCCGGTGGCACTCGTCGACGAAGGTCAGCCCTTCGTTCAATTCGTGCAGCAGCAGACAGCAGCGGGCGTGACCGGCCCCGCACTCGTACCGGTGATCGTGCGGCGACTGCAGCCGTATTACCCCTCGACGCAGATCAATGTTGTCTCACAACCGGTCGCAGTCACACCCACACCGGCGCGTAGAGTATTCGTCGAGCAGGACTTTGTTCCGCCGCCCGTCGTCGTGACGCGCGTCGAAGAGGTTCGCCGGCATCCGCACGGCGGCCCGCCCGGGCAGATCAAGAAGCAACTCGGATTGCAGACCGGCGCGGAAGTCGTCCACGGCGAGAAGCCGGGAAGAGTCAAGACAAAGACCGTCGTCGTCCAGCCGGTACCAGCGCCTGTTGCTGCTCCCCCACCAGTGATCGCGGTCAAACCGAAGGGCGGCGGTGAAAAAGGTCATGGCAAGAAACATGGGGCCGCGGCGCCGATGATCTCGTCAGCACCAACACCAGTGCCGGCCGCACCTCCCGTGGTCGTTGCGCCACAGGCTGTGCCCGGACACGGTAAGGGAAACGCCGGCGCTCCTCCCGGACAGGCGAAGGAACAAGGAAAAGGCAAAGGGAAAGGAAAGGATTGAGCGATGAAGAAGACATCGATCGCGATCGCAGCGCTCGCTCTCGTTCTGGCGTTCGGCTGTAAGAATCAATCGACCACGACGGCCTCGACGCCGGCGAACAACAATCCGACCAGCGTCTCGCAGAACAGTCTGTCGCCCGAACAGCTCGGCGAGCTCGGTGCAAAGATCAAGAAGAATCCGAACGATGCTCAGAAGCTTCTGTCCGAACAGGGACTGACCGAAGAGTCGTTCGAGAAGCAGATCCGTCAGGTCGCACAGGATCCCGACGCATCGAAGCGCTACACCGCCGCATACAAGAAGGCAAGCGCCTAATCCGGTGCTGAGTGCTGAGTGCTAGGTGCTGGGTGCTGAGTGCTGAGTGCTCGGTGCTCGGTGCTGTCGCCGGACTCATTCGTTGAGCGACTCACACTCAGCACTCAGCACTCACTACTCAGCACTCAGCACCGGAGCACTGAGCACTGAGCACTTAGTAGCGCCCGGCGTCGAGTCGCTCGAGCCGGTAGGCGTTGAAGATGCCTCCGCGCGTCCAGTCGCCGGAGAACTCGACGTAATCGCCCGGGCGCACATCCTCGATGCGCCGGTCGCGCGGCATCGTCACCGTCACGAACTGACGCGAGATGTCGTCGTTGATCACGAGCGTTCCTCGACGAAAGTCGACGCTTTCGACCACGCCGCGGATATCGCCGGATGTGTAGACGTTGTCGTATCGGCCGTAGTAGCCGTCATACGGCGAGTAGTCATACACCGACCAGTAGCCGAGAGGATCCCAATAGCCGCCGAATCGGATATAGAGACCGACGCGCAGCGGATGGATACGCCAGTGCGCGAACGGAATGAAGATCGGGTAGAGACCGCCGCCGATCCAGACGCGGTAGCCGTGGCGGTGGCGAACGAAGCGATCGACGCGGCCAAAGCTGTTGACGCGCTCATGGTTCCGATACGGTGCGCCGTATCGGTAACCGCGCCAGCCGTCGACACTGCGGAAACGATCTCCCCTCTCCCCGCGGGAGAGCGCGTTGTCGCGGGACTCGAACCGCTGCGTGTTGCCGCGCCAGTCACGCTGAGTGTTGTCACGCGATTCAAAGCGCCGCGTGTTGTCGCGTGACTCGAAGCGCTGAATGTTCCCGCGCGATTCAAAGCGCCGTGTGTTGTCGCGTGACTCGAAGCGCTGAATGTTGCCGCGCGATTCGAAGCGCGGCGTGTTGTCACGCGATTCAAAGCGCCGCATGTTGTCGCGCGATTCGAACCGCGGCGCGTTGCCGCGCTCACGTGGCTGATACGAGCCGCCCGAACGCGAGCTTCCGCCGCGCTCGATCCGGCCGCCCGAACCGCGACTTGTCCCCTCATGGCGACGAATTTCCGCAAAAGCGGACGTTCCCACCAACATCGTCACAGCGAACATCCCAGCAAGTAAACTCTTTCTTGTCTGCATGTTGCCTCCGCAGGGCGAGCCTCGATACGGCTGAGCCTCACGCAAACGAGACGCCATCTTGACAAAGAAGTGCGTTCGGCATAATAGTTAACATGTTGGTTAACTATTCGCTCGATACCACGTTTGCGGCGCTGAGTGACCCCACGCGGCGCGCCATCCTCGCTCGTCTCGCCAGTGGCGAGTCGACGATCTCCGAGCTCGCCGAGCCGTTCGAGATCTCGCTGCCGGCGATCTCGAGACACGTGCGCGTGCTCGAAGAGGCCGGCCTTCTCATCCGTGAGCGAGATGGCCGCATGCATCGTTGCAACATCGATCCAAAACCGATCGCCGCGGCAAACGAGTGGCTCGAAGAGATGCGCCGCTTCTGGGAATCGCGACTCGATGCCCTCGCCGACTACCTCAACCAGATGGAGGATTCATGGCCAGACCCGACATATCAGCCGCCACTGAAAATCTCGAAGTCCGGAAAACGATCCCCGCACCTCGCGAAAAAGTCTTCCGCGCCTGGACGGACGCGAAAGCGGTGATGCAGTGGTTCCCGCCGGAAGGATACGAAGCCGCGCCGACGTCGATCGATCTGCGGAAAGGCGGTACATATCGCTGGGGATTGCGCAAGCTGCCGGACGGTGAACCGTTCTTCAGCACCGGAAAGTTTCTGGAGATCGACACACCGCAACGCCTGGTTTACACCTTCCGCTGGTCAGGTCAGCCGGACTCCGAGGAAACAATCGTCACGGTCGAGTTTCAGGAGCGCGGCGGCGGGACAGAGGTGGTCGTTCGCCACGATCGATTCACGAGCAAAGAAGCGCGCAACGAACACGAGCAGGGCTGGAAGCGCTGCCTCGAACAACTCGCAGAGTTCATTAGCAAGGAGGAGAAACGATGACCCGCAGAATCACGATCGTCTTGGCAGTACTCACTCTCGCCGTCGCCGCATTCGCCGGCGAGAAGCATCACATGGCCAATGCACCTACGTCTCCGGCATTCGAGAAGATGAAAGCGCTCGTCGGCGACTGGAAGGCCAACGTTCCGGGCATGGGCGACATCGAAGCTACTTACTCGATGCACTCCGATGGCGGCGCGCTGCTCGAAGAGCTCAGGATGCCGGGTGAAGTCAGCATGATCACGGTCTATTACCCGACATCCAAAGGTGTGGCCATGACGCATTACTGCTCCGGCCACAATCAGCCGCACATGGTGGCGAAGGGCGGTGGTGAGAAGGTTTCCTTCTCAGAGGTGAGCGTCGACAATCTCCCTTCGAAAGACGCCGAGCATATGAAAGCGGTCGACTTCGCATTCCAGGATGCCGACCACTTCACCGCGACGTGGACGAATACCTCGAAGGGAAAAGAGACGCCCGTGCCGTTCAACTTCACGCGCGTGCGCTAACTTTTGGAGTGCGGCAGCTCGCTGCCGCCTTCAAGGCGGCGGCAAGCCGCCGCACTCCAAGCGGTTTGTGCTAGCTTTTCCGGCCTGTGGGCACAATTTGCTGGATCGCTCTCGCTCTGATCGCGAGCTCGGCGGTTGCCGCCGATAAAGCTCTCGACAAAACGGACCTCGACACCATCGTCTCCGCCTGCGTCGACTTCAATCAATACGCCAACGGCGGATGGCTGAAAAAGAACCCGATTCCGCCTGTGTATTCGAACTGGGGCGTCTCCAATGTTCTCGCCGAGCAGAACCGCGAAATGCTTCATCGGCTATGCGCAGAGCTGGGCCGGCGCCGGCCGTCCCGAGGCCGAGCGGCTGCAGGCGACAGTCGATCCACATCCCCTAGATCGATTCCGCGCGAACGCACCCTTGACGAACATGCCGGAGCTCGCGACAGCGTTCGGATGCAAGGCGGACGATCCGATGGTGCGGCCGGCGGATAAACGATGCGTGGTCTGGTAGGTGCTTTCCTCCTCGCGCTTCTCGCCACGCGCGCGTCCGCCGATTACGCGCTGCGCGGCACGCTCGTGACGCCCGATCGCGTGATCGAAAACGGCGTGCTGCTCGTTCGAGACGCAAAGATCATCGCGGTCGGGACGGATGTCGCCATTCCCGGCCACACGCCGGTGATCGATACCGGCGGTTACATCTATCCGGGACTCATCGACCTCCACAACCACGTGACATGGAACGCGCATGAGCGATGGAAGCCGCCGCATCTCACGCAAAATCGATACGAATGGCAGGCGATGCCGGAATACAAGGCCGCGCTCGATACGCCGCATCGAAAGATCCCTGACGCGAATCTCTGCGATCTGGAACGGTTCGGTGAAGTGAAGGCTCTCGTCGGTGGCGTCACGAGCATCACCGGGAGCCTGACCAGGGACTGCAGCCGCGGACTCGTTCGCAATCTCGATTTCGCTTCCGGCTTCGGCAAGGAATTGCAGTATCGCGTTTTTCCATTCGAGCTCACACCCGATGCGGAAAACAGCGTGCGCGATGCGCTGAAGGCCGGCACTCCTGTCGTCATGCATGTCGCCGAAGGGGCTGATGCCAGTTCCAGAAGAGAGTTGTCGATGGCTCGCGCGCATCAGTATCTGACGCCGAACACGATCATCGTGCATGGCGTGGCGTTGAACGAAGAGGACTTTCGCGAGCTTGGGAAGGCCGGCGCCGCCTTCGTGTGGTCGCCGCGCAGCAATATCGAGCTTTACGGCCAAACCGCCGACGTCGCCACCGCGAAGAAGTACGTGATGATGGCCATCGCTCCCGACTGGTCCCCGTCCGGGAGCAGCGGCATGATCGGTGAGCTTCGCTACGCGGCGGCGTGGAACGCGAAACAGGCCACTCCCATCTTCACGTCGCGCGAGCTCGTTCAGATGGCGACGAGCAGTCCCGCCCGCATGGCGCACATCGCCGACAAAGTCGGTCGACTCGAGCCAGGCCTCTTTGCCGACTACATCGTCGTTCGCAGCAATGCCACCGATGCGTATCAAGCGCTCATCGATGCCAGGCCGGAAGATGTCGCCCTTGTTGCTGTCAACGGCCACCCTCTCTACGGCGACCAGAAGCTCGTCTCCGCGATCAATCCAGCCGCGAAGATCGAGCTCGTCAAGGATGTCTGCGGCAGTCAGAAAGCTTTGGACATGAGCGACAGCGACGGCGGAAAGGCCATTTCGCTCGGCGACACGATCAACGCGCTCACGTCGGCATTCGCAACGGTGAACGTGTCGCTGGGTCCGCTCACCGAATGTCCGTAACTATCGCGCGACCGCACCATAGTGGAGCACCAGCAGCTTCCTCGTTGCTCCGCTGATCGTGCACAAGAAGAGGTCGTCGTATTGGGAATCCGTGATCGACGGCGGATTGGGGATTTTGAGCTGGCGCAGGACATCGACGGTCGTATTCGAATGGCCGATCACGAGCACGGTCTGTCCCTTGTGATCGCGCATGATCGCATTCACGACGTCGCGCGCGTACGTGTCACCGGTCTCGACTTCGACCGGCGTGATGTGGAGCGCGGTGGCGAGAGGCTCGGCCGTTTGCCGGACGCGATGAAATGGCGTCGTGTAAATTGCGGAGATGCCCGCGCTGCCCAGAACGCGCGCGAGCTCCTTCGCGCGATCGAAGCCGGCGGCACTGAGAAGAACATCGCCACTCGGTCCCGCCTTCTCCGCATGACGAACGAGAATGATCGTCGTGATCTGGGGCGAAGGTCTTGCGTTGGACGAAGCTGCCGAAAAGACGATCGCGATGGCGATGAGTGAGTGTTTGATCATGCGTCTGGTGCACAGTTTGCTGCGCGCTCCTCGGGAAAGGATGCACTATGGCCAGAAAATATGGGAAGAAGGCGAGCAAGAAAGTCGAACGAGCGATGCGCGAGCGGAAGCGCGGGACGCTTCGCAGCGGTCGCTCCGGAAAAAAAGTGACGAGCAGAAAGCAAGCGATCGCGATCGGTTTGTCGGAGGCACGTCAAGCGGGAGCGAAGGTCCCCAAGAAGCGGTCGTCGAAGAAGCGCTAGCTCAGACGCGCAGAACGATCTTGCCGAGGACGTGACTCTTTTCAAGGCGCTGATGCGCTCGCGCCGCTTTCTTGAGCGGAAAGACCTCGGCGATCGGAATCTGCAGGCCCTGAGCGATCGCGCGGCCGAGGCGCTCGAATTGAGGCCCCGCGGCAACACCGTCGTACGACTTCATCTTCAGGCCGCGTCGCCTCCTCGGCTCCGGTTCAATGCCGTTCGGATAGGCGACGCGGCCGCCTTTTCGCAGCGCGTCGAGACAACGCGTGAGCTCCTTGCCGCCGACGAAGGCGAGCACCGCGTCGACTCCGCCGGGCGCGAAGCGGCGCGCGGCTTTGAGAATGTCGCCGCGTTTTCCATCGACCGCTTCGTCCGCGCCGAGACGGCGCACGAGCGCGACGCCGTCTCTGCCTGAGGCGGTGGCCAGAACGCGAGCGCCACGCTGCTTCGCGAACTGCAACGCGAGCATGCCGACGTTCCCGCTCGCGCCATGAACGATCACGCTCTCCCCTTTCTCGATGCCGAGCGCGTCGTCTACTCCCTGTAGCGCGGTCAGGCCGATCGTCGGAATCGCGCCCGCCGCGATGAGGTCGAGCCCCTTGGGAACGCGCGCGACCTTCCCCGCGGCGACAACTACGTACTCGGCATAGAAACCGCCCTTCGGATTTTCGTAGCTGTACGAGTAGACGCGATCGCCGGCGACGAGATGCCGCACGCGCGAGCCAACCGCGACGACAACTCCAGCGCCATCAGTGCCGAGGATGAGGGGAAACTTCTTCGCCCCTTCGTATGAACTTTCGCGTTGCGACAGATCCCAGATTCCGACGCCGGCCGTGTCGACAGCGATGACGACCTCCTGCGCGTTGTGTTTCGGAACCGGAAGCGTGTGGATTTTCAAAACCTCGGGGCCGCCGAAATGATCGATCGCGGCCGCGCGCATCCTCGCGGGAATGGAACGCATTCGGAGATTGTATGATCGACCCCTCAGATCCTATGTCCCTGACCCGATTCCACCCCATCATTCAGCGCTGGTTCAGAGAGACTCTCGGCGAGCCGACCGCCGCGCAGCGGCAGGGTTGGGAAGCGATTCGCGACGGGCGGCACACGCTCATCGCCGCGCCGACCGGATCGGGCAAGACGCTGGCCGCGTTTCTCACCGCGCTCGACGATCTCTTCCAGGAGGGATTGCGCGCGCCGCTTCCGGACGAAGTGCGCGTCGTCTACGTCTCGCCGCTCAAGGCGCTGAGCGCAGACATCCACAAAAACCTGGCGGAGCCACGCAAAGGCATTCGGCGAATCGCCGAGGAGATGGGACTCGATGCGCCGCGCATCACAGCGGCGGTACGGACAGGTGACACAACCCAGGCCGAGCGCGCTGCGATGCTGCGCACGCCGCCACACATCCTGGTCACAACGCCCGAATCGCTCTATCTGCTCCTCACCGCGGAGCGCAGTCGGGAGATGCTGCGCACCGTGCGCACGGTGATCGTCGACGAGATTCACGCCGTGATCGGAACCCGTCGCGGCGCGCATCTGGCGATCACGCTCGAGCGCCTGCAGCACGTCGCGCAATCGCCGCTGATTCGTCTCGGATTGTCGGCAACGCAGAAACCGATCGAGGAGGTGGCGAAGTATCTCGTCGCAACGAAAGATTGCGCGATCATCGACGAAGGCCACCGTCGCGAGATGGATCTCACGCTCGAGATCCCGCGCTCGAGCGTCGAGCCGGTGATCTCGCATGAGGTATGGGGCGAGTATTACGACCGCCTGACCGAGTTGATCGCCGCGCATCGCACGACGCTCGTTTTCGTGAACACCCGAAACATGGCCGAGCGCATCGCCCGCCACCTCAGCGACCGCCTCGGTGAAAACGCGGTGACGGCGCATCACGGCAGCCTGTCGAAAGAGAAGCGCCTCAGCGCCGAGACGCGCCTGAAAGGTGGCCAGCTCAAAGCGCTTGTTGCCACAGCATCGCTGGAGCTGGGCATCGACATCGGTCACGTCGATCTCGTCTGTCAGATCGGATCGCCGCATCGCATCGCGACACTGCTGCAGCGCGTCGGCCGGTCGGGTCACACCGTTTCGGGAACGCCGAAGGGGCGGCTCTTCCCCGTGACACGTGACGATCTCGTCGAATGCGCGGCCCTTCTGCGCGCGGTCCGGCGCGGCGAGCTCGATCGCATCGTCACGCAGGATGCTCCGCTGGATGTTCTCGCGCAGCAGATCGTCGCCGAGAGCTCATGCGAGGACTACTTCGAGGACGAATTGTTCGCGCTGGTGCGAGGAGCGTGGCCATATCGCGAGCTGACGCGGCGCGACTTCGATGAAGTCGTGAAGATGGTCTCCGAAGGATTCGCAACGAAGCGTGGACGACGGGGAGCGCTCGTGCATCGGGACGAAGTGAACTCGAAGGTGCGTGGCCGACGTGGATCGCGCATGCTGGCCATCACTTCCGGCGGTGCCATTCCGGAGGTCGCCGACTATCGCGTGGTGCTCGAGCCGGACGACACGTTCATCGGCACGCTGAACGAGGACTTTGCCATCGAGAGCTCGGCCGGCGACATCTTCCAGCTCGGCAACTCGTCATGGCAGATCATGCAGGTCGGCAGCGGGATCGTTCGTGTCGCCGACGCGAGAGGCGCGCCACCGACAATTCCGTTCTGGACCGGCGAAGCGCCGGCGCGCAGCGACGAGCTGTCGCGCGCGGTGAGCGATTTGCGGGCGGAGGCGCGTTCGGTCGAGCAACTGGCCGAAGAAATCCGCATTCCGGAAGCCGCCGCGCGCGAGATCATCGAATACCTCGAAGCCGGACGCGCGGCGCTCGGCGTCATGCCCACCCAGGACACTCTCGTCGCCGAACGCTTCTTCGACGAATCGGGCGGCATGCAACTCGTCATTCATGCGCCCTTCGGAAGTCGCATCAACCGCGCGTGGGGATTGGCGCTGCGCAAGCGGTTCTGCCGCCAGTTCAATTTCGAGCTGCAGGCCGCCGCGAACGAAGACGCGTTGCTCCTCTCGCTCGGACCGCAGCACTCGTTTCCGCTCGCGGATGTGTTTCGCTATCTGCATCCCGCCACGGCGAAGGATGTGCTCGTGCAGGCGTTTCTCGATGCGCCGGTGTTTCAGACGCGCTGGCGCTGGAACACGACGATCTCGCTGGCCATCCCCCGCCGCCGCGGCGGCAAGAAAGTTCCACCGCCACTGCAGCGAGCGATGGCCGATGATCTGATGGCGGCGGTTTTTCCCGACGCCGCGGCCTGTTTCGAGAACATCGCCGGCGATCGAGAGATCCCCGACCACCCATTGACCAATCAGACCGTGCGCGACTGTCTGCAGGAAGCGATGGACTTCGAAGGTCTGTCGCGCGTGCTCACGCGGATTCATAACGGCGAGATCGACCGCGTGGCTCGCGACACTCCGGCACCGTCACCCCTCTCACACGAGATTCTGAATGCGAAGCCGTATGCATTTCTCGATGACGCGCCGCTCGAGGAGCGGAGGGCGCAGGCGGTCTACACGAGTCGCATCTCCGCAGAGAACGTTCTGGACGACGCCGCGGTCGAGCGCGTGCGCGACGAGCAACGCCCCGATCCACGCGATGCCGATGAGCTTCACGACGCGCTGCTGACCGCGGGCTTTCTTGTCGACGGTGAGGTCGATGAAACACTGTTCGTTACGCTCGTCGCCGCGCGCCGCGCCGGACGGATCAACGGCTTATACGTCGCCGCGGAACGGTTGCCGGAGTTGCTCGCCATTCATCGCGTCGAGACCAACCTCGCTGCCCCGCCTTCGCGCGTGCGGGAGTGGTCGCGCGAGGAAGCGCTCGTCGAGCTGATTCGCGGCCGGATGACGATCGTCGGGCCGGCTACAGCAGAACAGTTGGCGCAAACGCTGATGATTCCGGCGTCCGACGCCGACACCGCGCTCCTGACTCTCGAATCGGAAGGCGCGGTCTTGCGCGGCACGTTTACTCAAACCTCGCTCGAATGGTGTGATCGCCGGCTGCTCGCGCGCATTCATCGCTACACGCTCAATCGACTGCGCGCCGAGATCGAGCCGGTCACCGCCGTCGATTTCACCCGCTTCCTCTTCGCATGGCAACACGTGACGATGAAGCTGAGCGGCCTTGATGGACTGCGTGCGATCTGTGCACAACTCGAAGGCTATGAGATTGCCGCGAATGCATGGGAACGTAACATCCTCCCGGCGCGAATGGATCGCTACGAACCATCGATGCTCGACATGCTTTGCCTGACGGGCGAAGTGTCGTGGGCGAAAGGCGTCTCGATCTTTCCACGCGACCACGCTGCAGCGTGGCTCAGTGTGGCGACGCCGCCTGCCCTGAGCGAAGCCGCGCAGCGGATTCTCGACACGTTGCGCACTCACGGAGCTTCGTTTCTGGACGATCGCGAGGCGCTCGACGAGCTCGTCAACGCCGGTCTCGTCACGTCCGACGGTTTCTTCGGCCGGCAATCGCCCGGTCGCTGGTCGCTTCTCGCCGAGGCTGAACCAGATGTCGAGATGCAGGCTCGCGCGCTCCTGCGACGCTACGGCGTGGTGTTTCGCCGCCTGCTCACGCGCGAGAGCAATGCCGCGCCGTGGCGCGAGCTCGCGCGCGTCTATCGACGACTCGAAGCGCGCGGCGAAATCCGCGGTGGCCGATTCGTGACCGGCATGTCCGGCGAGCAGTTCGCTCTGCCGGAAGCCGTCGA
>DASXRT010000162.1:0-5392 GCA_036506455.1 Thermoanaerobaculia bacterium | reverse complement strand
GATTCGAGCGCACGCATCACGGTGCGTCCGTCGCTCCGGTGACGATGACGGGACTCGATGATCCGCGTCTCGAAGAAAGCCTCGGCAATCATGCGTGGCAGGAGCTGCGCGACGCCGCGCAACTTCTCGAAGGAGCGGGAGCCTCATTCGATTTCGATCGCTTCAATCGAGGAGAGGTGATTCCGGTGTTCTTTGGAAGCGCGATCAACAACTTCGGCGTGCAGCCATTTCTCGACGCCGTGCTCGAGCTTGCGCCGTCACCGTCCGCACGCGCCGGCATCGACGCGACGAGTGACACCTTCACCGGCTTCGTCTTCAAGATTCAGGCGAACATGGACAAGCGCCACCGCGATCGCCTGGCGTTCATGCGCGTCTGCTCGGGCGTTTTCGAGAAGGACATGCTCGTCCATCACACGCGCCTCGGACGCGAGGTACGCATGACGCGCCCGCATCGCCTCTTTGCCCGCGACCGGGAGACGATTGAACGCGCTTATCCAGGCGATGTCATCGGCTTCGTCAATCCCGGCCTCTTTCAGATCGGTGACGCCGTCTCGTCGGGTGAGCCGGTCGTATTCGATCGCATTCCGCGATTTGCGCCCGAGCACTTCGCGATGCTGCGCGCGAAGCAGGTCACACGGCAGAAACAGTTTCAGAAAGGTCTGGAACAACTCGAGGAAGAAGGCGTGATGCAGGTGCTCACGCTCCACGAAGGGTTGAAGAGCGAGCCGATCCTCGCTGTCGTCGGAGAGCTCCAGTTCGACGTGCTCCGCTCCCGGCTCGAGACTGAATATGACGTCGCAACGACGACCCAGGAGCTGTCCTACACGATCGCACGCTGGGTGGAAGGCGACATCGCCGATGTGGAGAAGCTGACGCTGCCCAGCCGTTCACGCATCGCCGTCGATCGCACCGGCCACGCGGTCGTGCTTTTCACATCGGACTGGGAGCTCGATTACGCGATGAAGGAAAACCCGAGCGTGGAATTCAAGACCGCCTCGCCGCTACACGATTGAACCATTCCGCATACGCAAGCGGCGATATCTCGCTCGGCTTGATCTCGCTGCGCCCACCCCAGAACACGTTCGTATAGCTCACGGGAATGCCCACACTGACCAGATGCTCGTCGATCGCGCGTTTGTGGGCGAGCACGACGTCCTTCTCGGTTCCGTGCGCGACGGCCATGATGTTCACGTTGCGGAATTCCGGTCCACCTTCGCGCCAGTAGCAGTGCGTGAGGATGTGGAACCGGCCGATCTGCCGTCCCGCTTCGATCTCGCGACCCGGCGGCACGGCCCAATGGAAGAGCGCATTGAAACGCGTCACGCGCTCGCCGCTGGAGAGCGGTTTGACGTGTTCGAGAAACGTGGAGAAGCGTCCGATCACACCGCGTCGATTCAGATCTTCAGCGACTTTGTAAAAGGTCTCGAGCGGCTGCCCCGCTTCTTCCGCGCGACGCTGCCATAGATCGCGCACGACTTCCTCCGGCTCGAGCTCACGCTTCAGCGCGGTCAGCACACGCCATTCGAGATCCGAGAGCTCGACTTGTCGCGTGTCCTTTACCTCGGCCAGCTCATCCGATTTGCTCCCCGGCTCCATTCCCTTGCGCCGCACATGACCGACGCCGAGGGCGAAGATACGTTTGGCAGGCATGATGCGGAAGCGTTCGGCGCCCGTGAGTCGCGCTAGCAGCGCGCAGTGCTCCTCGACGGAGAATCCCTGCGGCGCTTTCACCGTCGTCCACAGCCGGTAATTCGAACCGGGAGTCGCGGCATCCGTCGATCGAATGACAACATGACCGGAGAACGGATCCTCCTTGAACATGAAGTCGAATGCGGCATCGACCTTTTCCGCGGGAAGCTGCCACGCCACGAGCGCGCCTTCGGCGAGATTCGTGGCCATGAGCGTCTGCCGCACGCGGCGAATCGTGCCCGCTCGCAGCATCGCCCGGATGCGTTCCATGACCGTGTCGACATCGACGCCCGACTGCGCGGCGATGGTTCCGAACGGGTCCCGCACAAAACCCTGAATGCGATCCTCGGAGACAGCCAGGATTTTCGCGTTCACGGGATCGGTGTGGGTAATCGGAAGGTCAGTGGCCGTGGTCATGAGGGGAGTCTATCTTACAGGTATGGGTCGCAAGGTCTTCGCCCTCCTGCGCAGCGCTGTCGTCGGAACGCTGTTCGTATCGATCTGGACCTGGTTCGTTCCACGCTGGATCGCCGGCGGAAAGCTGAACCCGGAAGTGAACTTGCCCGCGATCGTGCTGATGTCGATCGGCGGATTGATCGTGCTCCGCTGCGTCTTCGATTTCGCCTGGCGCGGTCTGGGCACGCCCGCGCCATTCGATCCGCCGCGGAATCTGGTCGTCACCGGTCTCTATCGGTGGGTGCGTAACCCGATGTACGTCGGCATGGGGATCTTCCTCATCGGCGAAGCGCTATTGCTCCCGTCCATCCGGCAGGAGATGTTGATCATGGTCATCATCCTCTGGGTTGTCGTAACGCTATTCATCGTCGTCTACGAAGAGCCGACGCTGCGGCGGATGTTCGGCGACGACTACGATCGCTACTGTCGCAATGTGCGCCGCTGGTTACCTCGCCTCACGCCGTTTGACAATGAAACGACTGCTGCCGTACATTGAGGGCTCCTGGACTGATTTGGGGCGGCTTGCAACCAGGTGAAAAAAAGCTAAATAGCCGAAGATAGGACTCGGATTTTCCGCCCCGCCCTGCGGGGTTTTTTGTTTTCTGGAGACGTGGATGCCACAGCCCGATCGCACTGCCGAGCTTCGCCAGCTTCTCGAGAAGCGGATTCTCATCATCGACGGCGCGATGGGAACGATGATCCAGCGCCATCGGCTCGATGAAGCAGCGTTCCGCGGATCGCGCTTCGCCGATCATCCGCGAGACCTGAAGGGCAACAACGATCTGCTGAGCCTCACGCGTCCGGACGTCATTGAAGAGATCCACCGTCAGTATCTAGAAGCCGGTGCGGACATTATCGAGACGAACACGTTCAACGCCCAGGCGATCTCGATGGCCGATTACGGCTTCGAGCCATACATCTACGAGATGAACGTGGCCGCGGCGAACCTGGCGCGCCGCGCAGCCAATGCGCATTCGACAAAAGACAGGCCGCGCTTCGTCGCCGGCGCCCTCGGGCCGACGAATCGCACCGCGTCACTGTCGCCGGACGTGAACAACCCCGCCTTTCGCGGCGTCTCGTTCGATCAGCTCGTCGACGCCTATTACGAACAGGCGCGAGGACTCGTCGACGGCGGCGTGGACATCCTGCTACCCGAGACCACGTTCGACACGCTCAATCTGAAAGCCGCGCTGTTCGCAATTCAGAAGCTCTTCGACGACACGGGTGTGCGTCTGCCGGTCATGGCCTCGATCACGATCACCGACGCGTCGGGCCGCACGCTCTCGGGGCAGACTGTCGAAGCGTGCTGGAACTCGATCTCCCACGCGCCGCTTCTTTCCGCCGGCATCAACTGCGCCCTCGGCGCAAAGGAAATGCGGCCGCACATCGAAGAGCTGGCGCGCATCGCGCCGGTGTTCATCACCTGCTATCCGAACGCCGGCCTTCCCAACGCCCTCGGCGAATACGATGAGACGCCGCAATCGATGTCTGCGTTGCTCCGCGATTTCGCGGAGAACGGCTGGCTCAACATGGTCGGCGGATGTTGCGGCACGACGCCGGATCACATCCGCGCGATCGCCAGATGCGTGGCCGATCTGCCGCCGCGCGTGCGGTCGAAGCCAGAGCGCTATCTGAGGCTCAGCGGCCTCGAGCCGCTCGTGCGCACCGGCTCCGTAGGCGCCGACTTCATCGTCGTCGGCGAGCGCACGAACATCACCGGCTCGCCGAAATTCGCACAACTCATCAAGACGAGCGATCTGGAAGGTGCACTGGCGATCGCCAAGCAGCAGATCGACGGCGGCGCCAACATCATCGACATCAACATGGATGAAGGGATGCTCGACTCGGAACGCGTCATGACCGAGTTCCTCCATCTCGTCGCGTCGGAGCCCGACATCTCGCGCGTGCCGATCATGGTCGACAGCTCGAAGTGGTCGGTCATCGAAGCGGGACTGAAGTGCATTCAGGGCAAAGGCGTCGTCAACTCGATCAGCTTGAAGGAAGGCGAGGACGTCTTCCGCGAGCACGCGCGCGTCGTCAAACGCTACGGCGCGGCGGCCGTTGTGATGGCCTTCGATGAAAGAGGACAGGCTGACACGACCGAGCGAAAGATCGAGATCTGTTCGCGCGCCTATCGCATTCTGACCGAGGAGGTCGGATTCGATCCGACGGACATCATCTTCGATACGAATGTGCTCACCGTCGCCACGGGAATCGAAGAGCACAACAACTACGGTCTCGCGTTCATCGAGGCGGTGCGCGCGCTGCGGCAGAAGTATCCGCTGACGAATGCCTCGGGAGGCATCAGCAACGTCTCGTTCTCGTTCCGCGGGAACAAAGCAGTCCGCGAGGCGATGCACGCCGCATTTCTCTATCACGCGATCCGAGCGGGCCTGACGATGGGAATCGTCAACGCCGGGCAGCTCGCGATCTACGAAGAGATCCCGAAGGACCTGCTCGAGCTGGTCGAGGACGTGTTATTCAATCGCCGGCCCGATGCCACGGAGCGGCTGCTCGCCTTTGCCGATCAGGTGAAAGGACCGACAACCGCTGCTGCGCGCGCGGATGAAGCGTGGCGAAGCGGCAACGTGGAAGAGCGTCTGTCGCACGCGCTGGTGAAGGGAATCATCGATCACCTGGAAGAAGATCTCGAAGAGGCGCGCGCGAAATACCCGACGGCCTTGCAGATCATCGAAGGGCCGCTGATGGACGGCATGAACATCGTCGGCAATCTCTTCGGAGCAGGAAAGATGTTCCTGCCGCAGGTTGTAAAGAGCGCGCGCGTCATGAAGAAGGCGGTGGCCTGGCTGCTGCCTTACATGGAAGCGGAGAAGGCGGCGAGCGGCGATCGCTCGCTCCGCGGCAAGATCGTGATGGCGACAGTCAAAGGCGACGTCCACGACATCGGCAAGAACATCGTCGGCGTCGTCCTCGGCTGCAACAACTATGCGGTCGTCGACCTCGGCGTCATGGTATCGGCGGAGAAGATCCTCGACACGGCCATCGCCGAGAAGGCCGACATCATCGGGCTCTCCGGTCTGATCACGCCGTCGCTCGATGAGATGGTACACGTGGCGCGGGAGATGGAGCGCCGCGGTTTCAAGAAGCCGCTGCTGATCGGCGGAGCGACGACGAGCAAGCTGCACACGGCGGTGAAGATCGCGCCGCGGTACTCGTCGCCGACGGTGCACGTGCTCGACGCGTCGCGCGCGGTCGGCGTGGTCAGCTCGCTCTTGAGCGATGAAAA
>DASXRT010000161.1:0-40848 GCA_036506455.1 Thermoanaerobaculia bacterium | reverse complement strand
AATCAGCAGGTACAGGATGCGTGGGATCAGCTCCAGCATCTGCGCGACACCGACCCACGTCGTCGCTTCGACGATGCGGAACGATACGAGCATGCCCACGATGAATGAGGACAAGCCGAGGAAGATTTTGGTGCCGATCGGAATCATCGTTCCCCACAGAGGCCACTTCACCTGGCGCTTTTCTTCGAGTCCCGAGTCGCGATAACCGCGATACAGCGCGAAGAAGGTGAAGACTGGAAACGCGAAAACGCCCAGTGTCGGTAACGCTCCGACGATGAAAAAGAAGAGGCGCGACGCCGTTCGTGCTCCGAGAATGTCCACCAGCAGCGCGATGGTCGCGAGAAGTCCATAAACGGAGATGACACTCTGCACAGGACGCGAGAGAAAAGCGGGTCTGATTCCTTCGGTGCGCGCCTTCCGCGCGATTCGAAGCGCGACAACCGCTCCAACAATCGCGAGCGCCCCGGCGAAGTAGGGAAACCCTTTCCCGAGCAGATACTCGATATTCTTGATCGCCGGTGTGCCGGCTGAGATGGGTATGGCCAGCAGCGCGGCGACGATGATGCCGACGAGGAGCGGAAAAATATAGACCCAACGGATGACGTAGGGCCGTGCCGTCACGATCGGCCGGTCGCGAGGGAAAATCAGCGCCAGATGAAGAGTGAGAGAGCCGAATACCAGCGCGATCATGAAGTAAACGAGGATGACTACGAAATTCGCACTCTGCGTCGTACCGATGCCGCGCAGATTGGAGCCGTCGAGGGAGAGGGCTACGCCGGCGAGGAAGGAAAGCGCGCCGGCGATGCTCATGACGTAGAAAACGATGGAACGTCGATCGCCGGGTTTGCGGATGAACACGATCAATCCGACGACCGCGAAGCTGATCGCCAGCACGATCGAGATGACCATCGAGAGGATCAACCGCGGCGCCGCGATGGGTGAAGCCAGGACCACCGGCACGTCGCGCTCGACCTTGCCGCGCCGCACGTGATACGTGAGCACATCGCCAGTGTGCACCGCGGCATCGAGCTGTTTGAGTCGCTTGATGTCGACGATCGGGATGCCGTTGATTCTCATCACCGCGTCGCTGCCATTGATGCCGGCGCGTGCTGCCGGAGCGCCGGGTATCGCGACGACCACCCGCCCCGACTCGAGCATGAAGGGAACCGACTGCCCGACCGTCGCCCGAACCCTCGGCTTACCCTTCTTCGTCTCGGGCAGTTGTGGGAAGTAGTTGACGCCCGCCCATCCGATCTCGCTCCAGTGATGAAGACGAAATCCGATGAAACCGAGCACCGCCGCGAACGCGATCGCGGTGAGCACAATGGCCGTGACGAGTCTGCGGCGAGGATCCATCTTCGCGTTGGAACTACGAAGAGTACCGCTGAAAGTTCGTTCTAGTCTCGCTGGCCGCGCCGATTGACGATGGACATGAACTCCTGACGGGTCCGCTCGTCGTTGAGGAACTCGCCGCGCAATACGTTCGTCTCCATGAACGACGACTCCTGCTCGACGCCCCGCATGACCATGCACATGTGCACCCCGCCCATCCACACGGCGAGGCCGCGCGGCTCGAGGATCTTCTCGATCGTGTCCGCCACATCGTGCGCGAGATGCTCCTGCGACTGCAGACGGCGCATGTGCACTTCCACGACGCGCGGGATCTTCGATGCGCCGATGATCATCTTCTCGGGGATGTATCCGACGATGAACTGTCCGAAGAACGGAAGGATGTGATGCGCGCAGAGCGTCTTGTACGTCCCACCGATGATCACGAGATTCTGGCAGTTCTTGTCGGCGGCCGAGCAGGCCTTCCGAAACAGCGTGGTCAGCTTCTTGAGATCAGTGAAGTCGTAGCCGCTCGTCATCGTCACGAGTGATTCGGCCCAGCGCCGCGGCGTGTCGCGAACATTCTCGTTATCGAGATCGACGTGCAGGAGGCGAAGCGCTTCCCGCAGATGGTGCGCGAGCTTCTCGCGGTCCACATCGGGCCTCGGATACACGAGCAGGCCGCGGTCGGTGATCAGAGCGTCGGTCTCGTTCGGGAGCACGAGATCGGTGACGGAGCTATCTTTCATGACGCGCAAGTTTACAGCCTCGATCTTGCAAAACTGGCGCATTGATCGCATATTTGACAGGTGAATGAGCCTTCATTCATACTGGCGGACAACGTGTAACCGAGTGTCCCGGCAAGGAGTAGACCGATCATGGCCGAAGTGAAGACCCAGGGCGCCGTCGAGGCGATGGAAGTCGCCGAAGCGTCCCGCGAAACCGAGTGGGAAAAACCATCGTTCGTCGGACAGCTTTTCCTAGGCAATCTCGATCTCGATCTCATCCATCCCTTTCCGCAGCAGCCGGAAGAGGACAAGGCTGAGGCCGACGCGTTTCTGGAAAAGCTGGAGCGATTTCTCGCCGAGAACGTTGACGCCGACAAGATCGATGAGCAGGGCGAATACGACTATTCACTCTTCGAGCGCTTCAAGCAGCTCGGCGCCTGGGGCATGAAGATTCCGAAGGAATACGGCGGACTCGGATTCAGCGCAACGAATTACAACCGCGCGATCGGTCTGGTGGCGACGTGGTGTGGATCGACGGTGGCGTGGCTCTCCGCCCATCAATCGATCGGTGTGCCGCAGCCGCTGAAACTGTTCGGCAACGACGAGCAGAAGAAAAAATATCTGCCGCGACTGGCAAAGGGCGCGATCTCCGCGTTTGCGCTGACCGAGCCGGGCGTCGGTTCCGATCCGGCGAAGATGGAGACCAGAGCCGTGCCGTCACCGGACGGGAAGGGCTGGATTCTCAACGGCCAGAAACTGTGGTGCACGAACGGTCTGAAGGCCGAGATCATCGTCGTGATGGCGCAGACGCCACCGAAGATCGTCAATGGCAAAGAGAAGAAGCAGATCTCGGCGTTCATCCTGGAGATGAACACGCCCGGCGTCGAGATCGCACACCGCTGTCAGTTCATGGGCCTGCGCGGCATCGGTAACGTGGTCATCAACTTCCACGATGTCTACATCCCGAAGGAGAACCTGCTCTGGGAAGAAGGCCGCGGTCTGAAGCTCGCGCTGATCACGCTCAACACGGGGCGCCTGACGATTCCGGCCGGATGTGCGGCGGGTGGGCGGCGGATGGTGGAGATCGCGAAGGAGTGGGTCAACGAGCGCGTACAGTGGGGCGCGCCGATCGGCAAACACGAAGCAGTCGCGGCGAAGCTCGCGTGGATGGCGTCGCACACGATGGCGATGGAAGCGATCGTCTGGCTGACATCGGGTCTGTCGGATCGGGGCAACGTCGATCTGCGACTCGAAGCGGCGATGGCCAAGCTCTTCAACACCGAGACGGCGTGGCAGTGCGCCGATCATCTCGTGCAGATCCGTGGCGGACGCGGGTTCGAAACCGCGCAGTCACTCCGCGCGCGCGGCGAGAAAGGGGTTCCGGTCGAACGCATTCTGCGCGACATGCGCATCAATCGCATCTTCGAAGGCACGAGCGAGATCCAGCATCTTTTCATCGCCCGTGAAGCTGTCGATCCGCACATGAAACGCGGCTACAAGATCCTTCAACCGGAGACTCCCACCGGCGAGAAGATCTCCGCCGCCGCAAAAGCGGGCGCGTTCTACGCCACCTGGTATCCGTCGCGTTATCTCGGATGGAGCCGCAAGCCGAAGTACTCCGCATTCGGCAAGCTGTCGAAGCACATGGCCTTCGTCGAACGGAGTGCGCGCCATCTGTCTCGATCGATCTTCCACGCGATGATGCGCTATCAGGCCAAGCTGGAGCGCAAGCAGATGGTGCTGTTCCGCATCGTCGACATCGGCACCGATCTCTTCGCCATGTCCGCGACGATCAGCTACGCGACGATGCTGGCGAAGAAGGGGCAGAAGAACGCTCTCGATCTCGCCGACGTCTTCTGCCACGAAGCGCGCAAGCGCATCGAGGACCACTTCCGCACGCTCTTCGACAACTACGACGAGAAGGAATACCGCGTCGTGCAGTCGCTGATGAAGGGCGAGTACGACTGGCTGCAGGGGCAGCTCGTGCAGCCCGTGACTCCGACGGTCGAGCAGATCGAAGAGGCCATCGCGAAGCTGGCATGACGTTCGACCGTCTCGCTCATTTTCCGCGCGAGTTGAGAGAGACGTTTGCGGCGATTCCCGCACATCAAATGCGCATTCGCATCGGAGGCCTGTTCGCCCCGATCGAACAGGCCTGGCATCTCGCCGACCTCGAGGTCGAGGGTTACGGCGCGCGCATCGAACAACTCCTGCGTGTCGACGACCCGCACTTCGCCGATTTCCAAGGCGACGTGATCGCCACGCAACGCCGGTACATCGAGCTGGAGCTCGAGTCTGCGTTGCAGCGTTTCGAGCAGGCGCGTGCGATGAATGTCGCGCGTTTGCGCGCGGCCACACGCGAACAGCGTGCACGCCGCGCCACGCAGGAAGGCGTGGACGGACCGGTGACGCTCGCGCGAATCGCCGAGATGATGGCGGAACACGACGCCTCGCACGCGGCTGAGATCGCTCGCCTCGTCTCCTCCGCCTAAGCTCTCAGGAAATTCGCTTGGCGATGCGCACTCGTTTTTCGCCATCGTTCCATAGATCGTCCACAACCTGACTATCCCGGAGGGGAGCCAGTGGCTTTACGCCGTGCCGCGATCTTCGCGTTCGCTGTTGTCGTCACAGCAAGTCCTTCATTCGCGTATCGAATCGCCCCCTGGATTCCGGGATGGGATCCGAACGCGTTCACGTCGAGCCGCGGTATCAGACCGTCGCATTGAACGTGATCGGCACTGCCGCGAATCGTGAGACACATGCCGAAGCGATTCGACAGGTCGTCGCGACCCAGGCCTACGCGGGCGTCGACATCGACTACGAACGCTTGCCGCTCTCTGCGCGAGCGAACTTCACGGCATTCATTCAACTTCTCGCATCAAAGGTTCACGCGGACGGCCAAGAAGCTCTCTGTGACAGTCTACGCGGCCATCGGCCCGCAACGTCGTCGCCGTGGAAATTCATCAAGCCGATGCGTCCAGCTCCGACATCAGCTTCGATTTCGAGTTGGCCAGATTTTCGAGAGCACGGTGAGCGCTTCGCTCCTCGTGCCGGGAACCAACGTCATCGCCGTCGAGATTCATCCCCTCTCCCGGTGGGAGAGGGCTATGAGCGCCGCACCTTCTCCTCATCATCCACGGTCTCATGTCCTTCGTAGTGGCGCAGGCAGGTGCCGCAGATGAACGTCAGAGTCGCGACGCCGGGGCGCGGCACGAAGCCGTCTTCACGGACGATCTTGATGAAGCAGTCCGTGTATTCCTCCGGAATCTCACCCGACACTTCGCGCGAGCGGCCGCACTCGGCGCACACGATCTTCACGCGGCCTTCCACCGTTACTGCTCTCCCGCGGCGGTGAAGACTGGCGTGATGTCGACCGGAATGTCGGCGAGGTTTGCGTTGACCGAGTTGATCTCGTCGTTGACCACGCCGTACTTCGCGAGCAGCCGCTGCGCCCGATCGAAATCGCCGGTGGCCTCGATCGTCAGCAGCTCGGTCGCCAGTGATTTCACGCCGCCGGCAAACTTCCCGAAATCGACGCGGAAGCGTCCATTTCCGGAAGGCACGATCGCACCCGCTTCGCGTAGCCAGTTCCATTGCAACGCCGTTCCGCGCCCATGCGCCTCGCCGATGCCGAAGCGCATCGAGCGGAACATCAGGCCTGCATACGTCGCATAGAGCTGGCGTTCATCAAACGACGACAGCAGATTGTGATTGCGGGCGTAGACGATGTTCCAGAGGCCGAGGATGTCGGCTTTCGTCTCTTCGATCGTGGAGTAGAGGTTCTTCAGGGGAATGCGCACTTCCACGCGCGCGCCGCCGGGCTGCGTGATATAGCCCGGTCCCAGGCCGTGCGACAGCTCGTGAAAGAGAATCTGATTGAAGAACGCGTCGAAATTCAGCAGCGGCAGTTGCGTCTCGTCGAGCACGCGCAGCGCGATCGGCTTGCCACTCTGGTTGTACTTCGCGTTGATGACATTCTTTAGTAATACTTTCTTAGAGCCCTTTTTCTCGCGGACGTACTCGTCGTTCGGAAGGTTGAACGCAGCAGTCTGGACGCCGCGCCGTGCGTCGCCGGCGGTGTAGATCTCCTGTACGACACGGATCGGCGATTCGCTGCCTCGATTCGGATTGCGATACTGCTCCGGCTCGGGAAGGTTGCGTTCCATGTCCGGTAATGCATGCGCATATGCAGCGAGCTTCTCGCTCTCCGGACGATCGACGACCGTCACGAACGACTCGAACGACGCCTTGTAATTGAACATCTCGTCTTCGTAGACCTCGTACGGCCCGATGACCACTTCGATCGGCCCGCCGAGATCCATCCAGGCTATGTCGCTGTCGCGGTAGTCGTCTTTCATCAACGCGCCGGCGACCTTGGTCAGATACGTTTTCAGCGGCGCGTTGTCGGTGAGCGTCGCCGCTTCGCGGATGCGCATCGCCGCGGGCTCGAGGAACTCGCGGTATTGCCGCGAGTATGGAATAGCTGCGAGGCGGTCGCCGTCGCGGCGAACCACAGTAAAGAGTCCCTCGAGTGACGACTTCTGGTCGGGATGTGCGGCGACGTAGCGCTCGAACTCATCCTTCGTCATGTCGAGTGGATAGAACGCCCCACCGGGCGGTTTCGCGCCGGCCGCGCCGAACGGCTCGATGAACGGCTCGTTCTCCTTCAGACGGTCCCAGCGCCCTTTGTTGATGATGAAATAGTCATATGCGGCACAATCGGTCGGCGAGGCGCCCGACTGTCTCTGCAGCCGCGTCCGAAGCTCCGGGTTCTGTTCCGACACTTGCCGCCAGAAAATCTCGTCGATGGACTTCGACGCCTCGATGAGCTTCGCCACCACCTGCCGCTCGTTCTCATTGAGAAGTGACCGGTCGTAGTCGATCGTCGTTCGTGGAAGTTGTTTGACCCGGGCGGCGACGTCGGGCGCGACGGCCAGCTTCGCCTCCGCGGCAACAGGAGCGATCTCAGGAGTGGTGGTGGCGGGCGGTTTGGACATGGTGTCGCTCGAGGTCGTGGTTTGGCAGGCGAGGCACAAGAAAGGAAGGAGAAGCAGCAGCTTTCGCATGGCGGAGCGAGATTTTATGCGAGGTTTGTTTACAATCAGCCCGTGATCATCGAATGTCCGAACTGTCACTCGAAGTATCAGTATGACGAGCAGCGGTTCGAGCGCAAGCCGTCGAAGAAGATCAAATGCGCGAAGTGCGCGACGATCTTCGAGATTTTCAACCCCGGCTACTCGCAGCAATCGCCGCAGCCGAGCAGCACGCCGGCGCGCGGCGACATGACGCACACCAAACGCGAGGAGCCGAAGAAGCAGGAGAGCACGACCGAGGCTTCTGCGCCGCAGCCGGCCACCGGGAAGCAGATAGCCGGTCTGCAGCTTCCGCCCGGTAAGCGGCTTTCCCTCGCCGTTATCGACGGTCCCGATGCGGGAAACGTATTCAGAATCGAAAAGCCAAGGGTGACGATCGGCCGCTCCGGCGCCGACCTCAATCTGAACGACACCGAGGCTTCCCGGCAGCACGCCGCCGTCGAGATCCGCGACACGATCTACACCGTCAACGACCTCGGATCGACCAACGGGACGATCATGGAGGGCGAGCGGATCAGCGAGCCGAAAGAGTTGGCCGACAAGGGAGAGTTCCAGATCGGATCTTCGACAATCATGTTGATCGTGACTGACGAGGTTTGAGTGCTCAGTGCTCAGTGCTCGGTCGGATCGATCTCTACTGAGCACCGAGCACCGAGCACCGAGCACTTTGAACGAATTAAAGAGCCTATATCGACATCGGCAATTGATCGCTGCTTTGACCGCGCGAGATCTGAAGGCGCGCTACCGCGGCTCGATCCTCGGATTCTTCTGGTCGCTGGCCAACCCGCTGCTGCTGCTCGGCGTCTACACGCTCGTCTTCACCGTCTTCTTTCCTAGCCAGTCGGTGCGCGCGTACCCGCTGTTCCTCTTCTGCGGAATCCTGCCGTGGACATTCTTCTCCGCCGCCGTCCTGGAGTCGACGACGTCGATCTCCTCGAACTCGGGATTGATCAAGAAGGTGATGTTTCCGGCCGAGGCGCTGCCGCTGGTCGTGGTGCTGTCGCATCTCGTTCATTTCGTGCTGGCCACGCCCATTCTCCTCGCGGCGCTCGTCGGTTACACGCTGGCCGGCGCGGCGACCGTGCGCATGACGATCCTGCTCCTGCCGGTGCTGATGCTGCTGCAGGCCGTCTTCGTCGCCGGCGTCGCGGTCACGGTGGCGTCGGCGGCGGTGCTCTTCCGCGATCTGCGTGACATCATCACGAATCTCATGCAGCTCGGCTTCTTCATCACGCCGATCATCTACGCGATCGAGGGCATTGGATGGCGCCCTCTGCGCGCACTGCTGCGGCTCAATCCGATGACGCCGTTTGTCATCGCGTACCAGGACATCATCTTCTACGGAAAGTTACCCGCCGTATCGGACACATTCCTGATGATCGCGTATGCGCTGGCGGCGGCCGGTTTCGGCTTCACGGTCTTCGATCGGTTGCGCGACACGCTGGCGGAGGCGATTTGAACGAGCCGCGCTACGCCGTCGCGTTGCAGAACGTCTTCAAGAGCTATCGCCTCTGGGGGCGGCGCTCGCAATTCGCCACGCTGAAAAGCGCACTGCTCAAACGCGATCTCAAGCTCGAGCCGGAATCGTCGATCGAAGCGTTGAAGAATGTCTCCTTCGCGGTGCACAAAGGCGAAGCGTTCGGTGTCATCGGGCGAAACGGCTCCGGAAAATCGACGCTGCTGAAAATCATTTCGGGAATCCTGAAGCCGACGTCCGGATACCTGAGCGTCAACGGTCGCGTCGCCGCGCTCATCGAGCTCGGCGCCGGGTTCCATCCGGAGATCACCGGCCGCGAGAATGTCTACATCAACGGGATCATGCTCGGTCTGTCCCGCAAGGAGATCGATCAGCGCTTCGAGTCGATCATCGAGTTTTCAGGCATCGGCGATTTTCTCGATCAGCCGGTGAAGACGTACTCGTCGGGCATGTATGTCCGGCTGGGATTCGCTGTCGCCGTGCATGTCGATCCGGAGGTTCTTCTGATCGACGAGGTGCTTTCGGTAGGCGACGAAGAGTTCTCGGCGAAATGCGTAGCCAAGATTCAGGAGATGAAGTATCGCGGCGTGACGCTGCTGTTCGTCACCCACCAGCTCGACCAGGTGAGAAAGCTCTGCGATCGCGCGCTGTGGCTTGACCGCGGCGAGCCGAAAGCGATCGGCGATCCGATGCGGGTGGTGGATGGATATCTGCAGGAGGTTGCTGGTGGCGCATCCACCCCGGTCTCCGAAGGCCAGCCCGAGGCTGGCACTACACCCGACAACGATCTTAGGGAGGAGGAGCGTTGGGGCTCGGGCGAGGTGCTCCTGAAGAGTGTCGCGCTCGTCGATCAGCAGGGACACGAGCTCGTCGCGCTCGGTGCGGGTGTGTCAGTCTCGATCGAGATGGACGTCGATGTCCGCGTACCTCAGGATGATTTCGTTTTCGGTGTGGGCATCTATCATGCGGACGGCACGTGCGTCTACGGCACGAACACCGATCTCGAAGGGTTGCTGGCCGACCGACTCGATGCCAACGGGCGTGTGCGCTTCGTGATGTCGTCTCTCGATCTCGTGGCCGGCTCGTATCGCGTCGACGCCGCCGTGCATACACGCAACGGACGCGCATTCGATTATCGTCGTGGCGTGCTGCGCTTCGTCGTGGGCGCGCGCGTGCATGACATCGGGGTCTACCGGCCGAAGCACGAGTGGAAGTTCGACGGCGGCATCACGTTCAAGCCGGTCGATTCTCTCCAGCGTAATGTTCCGGCACCGATTGCGGAGTACATTCGCGAGTCGCAATCGGCTGAACCGCAATTTCGCAAGCGACGCGGTCGCAGCGAAGAGTGAGGAAAACATGAGCGTCCCGGCATTGATCTTCATCGTCATCCTGGTCATCTATCTGCTCAGCTCCATCAAAATCCTTCCCGAGTACGAGCGGGGCGTCATCTTCCGCCTCGGCCGTCTGCTCGGAAAGCCGAAGGGTCCGGGCATTTTCCTCGTCTTTGCCCCGATCGATCGGATGGTGCGCGTGTCATTGCGGCAGGAAGCGTTCGAGGTTCCGTCACAGGACATCATCACGCGCGACAACGTGACGCTGAAGGTCAACGCGGTCGTGTTTCTACGCGTGATCGAGCCGCGCCACGCCGTCGTCGAGGTCTTCGACTACCGCTACCAGACCTCGCAGTTTGCGCAAACGACGCTCCGTTCGGTCCTCGGCGAGGTCGAGCTCGATGATCTGCTCGCACATCGCGATCAGCTCAACGTCCGCATCCAGAGCATCCTCGATCAACACACGGAGCCGTGGGGAGTGAAGGTCAACAACGTCGAAGTGAAACAGGTCGATCTTCCCGAGTCGATGCTGCGGGCGATGGCCAAGCAGGCCGAGGCCGAGCGCGAAAAACGCGCGAAGTTGATTCACGCTGAGGGCGAGTTCGCGGCGTCGCAGCGGCTGTCTGACGCGGCGAAGGTGCTGGCGACCGAGACCGGCGCGCTGCAGTTGCGCTATCTGCAGACGCTCACAGAGATCGGCGTCGAAAAGAATACGACGATCATCTTCCCGGTCCCGATCGACATTCTTGAAGGGCTGCGAACGACGTTGAATCGAAAGTCGTAGGCGCTATTTCAGCACTTCCGACAGCACCTCGAACCGCTGCGTCCACCACGCTTTCATCTTGTCTGCCGTCGATTTGTCGGCCAGCTTCGAGTGCTGGATGGCCACGGCGCTCTTCGCATCACCTTTGGGCAGGAAGCCGATTTCAACGACCGTGACGTCCTCCATCTTGATGCGCATCCTCTTGTTCGGGTTCGCCGTCCGCACGGTGATCTTGTCCGGCATCCAGCGCTTGCGCACGCGAGCGTTCGCAAATGCGCCGTACAACCTGGCCACCGGTACGGCGAACGTGCGGCTCTTGTTCGCCTCGTATCCTCCCCCGCGGCGTTGGCCCCTGTCGCGGAGTCCGCGGATGCGCTCGTACCCGACGGTCACCGTCTGACTCCACCAGTCGGGAGTGCCGATCGACGAAACGTAGCGAGCGATCTCGCGGTGTGGTTTCTCCACGGCGTTGACGCCATCGAGCACTTTGACCCATTCGGTCCAGTCACGCCCGGTTTGTTTCTTGACCGCGGCATCGCTCATGCCGGCGGCTTCGGCGTAGTTGGGAGTGGATTCTTTTTTCCGGACAAGCTGGAGGCGCGCGGCGGTGTATGACTCGCCGGTCTTCTGCATGCGGCCCCGAACGAGCCGCTTGAGGTCTTTCTGTTTCGGCATCACGATCTCCTTCGTTCACGCCGCAACGGAGCTCCCCAGCAGCGCCGCCGCGAGCGACGAAGGTTCGTCATACCGATCCGGGAGTATGCCCCCCTTTGCCTCGACGAGAGCCTTCGCTGGGGGAAAGCCACCGAGGTTAGGCGCGAATCACCGCCGAGGCGAATGATAGATCACGTCACCGTCGAAGATCGTCATATCGATCTTGACCGACTCGATCTTCTCGGGAGCGATCTTGAAGAGATCATCCGAAAGGACGGCGATGTCGGCGCGCATGCCCGGCACGATCCTTCCGATCTCATTCTCGCGGAACATCGAATATGCGTTGTTCACCGTGTAGCAGCGCAGCGCTTCGTCGACGGTGATCTTCTGCTCCGGGATCCAGCCATTCGGATTCTTGCCGTCGATCGTCCGACGCGTGACGGCGGCGTAGATGCCGAGGATCGGGTCGAGAGGGGCGACGGTCCAGTCGGAGCCGAAGGTGAGTGTCGCGCCGGCGTCGAGGAGTGATCGGAATGCGTAAGTCGTCTTCGCGCGTTCGTGACCGATCTTCGTCTCCGCCCACCGGCCGTCATCGATGGCGTGATACGGCTGCATCGACGCGATCACGCGAGTCTGCGCGAAGCGCTTGATCTCATCGGCGTTGAGATGCTGCGCATGCTCGATTCGGAAGCGGCGGTCGCGCGGCTGTGCTTCGTAAATCTTGAGAACTTCGTCATTCGCGCGATCTCCGATGGCGTGAATCGCGACCTGCAGATCGTGCGCATTCGCGTCGGTGACCCAGCGCTTCATCGCGCCATTGGTCATCTCCTCCATCGCCAGGCCGCGGTTGTTCGACTCGTTCAGAAACGGTTCGAAGAACCAGGCCGTTGACGATCCGAGGGATCCGTCGGCGAACCCTTTGAGTCCGCCGATGCGCAGACGATCGCTTCCAAAAGACTTCTCGACGCTCGCGCGGACCAAACGCTCGTACTGACTGATGGGCGTGAAGAGGTAGACACGCGCAGTGAGCTGCCCTCTTTTTTCGAGCCGTTGATAGGCGCGCAGATCGTCGTAGGCGTCCCCGCCGGACATATCGCAGAACGCGGTGACGCCGAGCTTCGCCGCTTCGGCGAGCGCGGCGCGCGCCGCGGTGACGCGTTCATCGACCGATGGCGACGGGATCACGGCGTAGACCGGCCCCATCGCCGCGTCCTTGAGCAGGCCGGTCGGTTCGCCTTGCGCGTCGCGCACGATCGTGCCGCCGGGTGGATCGGGCGTGTCGCGCGTGATGCCGGCGAGCTTCAGCGTGACGCTGTTCGCGAGGGCCATGTGCCCGTCGAGCCGCGAGACGAATACCGGATTGTCGGGCGTCACCGCATCGATCATCTGCCGCGCCGGAAGCGTGTACGGCTTCCAGAGCTGTTCGTCCCACTGCCCGCCGATGATCCACGCGCGCTTGCCGGCGCGTTTGGCAAATTCGCTGATGCGTCGCGCGAACTCCTGCGGCGATGCGGCATCGCGAAGCTGCACGCGCGACAGCTCGAAGCCGCCATCGATGAAATGCACGTGATCGTCGATGAAGCCGGGAACGGCGAGGCGGCCGTGCAGGTCGATGCGTTGGGCATCTCGAGGCGCTTTGGCGAGGATGTCGGCGGTCGTGCCTACGGCGACGATGCGGTCGCCTTCGACCGCAACCGCATCAACGAATGGTTTGCTCTGATCCCCGGTCCAGATTCTCCCGTTGACGAGAATCAGGTTGGCGAGGATCAGAGCGGAAAAGAGCAATCAGAAGCGGATGCCGAGGGAGAACCGGAACGTGCGCGGCGTCTGATAGTCGTTCTCGCCGGCCGGTTTCCCGAAATTCGGTCCGTGGATGTAGTTCACGTCCTGAACCGGTTTGGTCGTGAACGGATTGAACGGCGCCAGACCGCGCGCCGGACACGGTGCCTGCAGGTTCGGAGCGCCCGCTGCGGGCGCCGGACAATCGACCGCCGTCAACACTTCTTCATCAAAGGACACCACGCCCTGCTCATTGAATAGATTGGTGACTTCAGGTTGCAGGTAGAACTCGACGCCGCTGAACAGCTTCATCTTGAAGTTGAGCGCGAGATCGGTGCGCGTGATGTTGTCGGACTTCAGATTTCCGCGGCTGCCGAAGTAATACGTCACGGTGGCCGGAGGCGTGAGATAACCGGGATTGGTCACGTACGGTCTCGTATCGATGACGCCGTCGTCGGAACTGCGCAGACCGGCGTCGTAGTTCTGAAGCACGCTCACGTTCAAACCGCCGACCGGCATCGGCACGTCGTAGGAAGCCCAGACTTTCGCGCGGTGCCGTTCGTCTCCAGTGAGATATCCGGTCGGGAAGTTCCACGACTCCATTCGGTACTCCGGATATTCGCCGGCGCCGCCGACGAGGGGTCCGCTGCCGGTATCTTCCCCGGTCACGTTTCCGGTGAGTCGCGACCACGTGTACGTCCCGCCGAGATTCAGGCGCTGCATGACGCGGTAATTGAACTGCGTCTGTACGGCGTTGTAATCGCGGCTGTATTCGCCGTTGTCGCTGCGGATGATCGAAAGGTCATACTGCGTCCCGAACTGATCGGTCGCCTTGCCGGTCCCCAGGTCGCGGTACGAGGTATAGAAGTTCTCCCAACTGCGCTTGACAAAATCGGCGCGCGCGTAGCCGCGTGTGCCGATCGTGGTGCCTGCGCCGATCGTCCACTCTCTCACCATGGGCGATCTCATGTTGTCGACGTCGAGGATGCTCTCCACGCCGGGAATGGATGGCGTGGTTCGGAACGGCCGGCGATTGGTTCCTCCATTGGCGAAGAACCAGTCGAAGATCATCTGGATCGCTTTGTCGGTTGGGATCAGACTATTCGTTGGCGCGTTCACGTCGTTGTTGATGTTCGGCCCCTGATAGTTCCATTGCAGCGACGCGTTGCGTCCGGCCGGATCGGCGTCATTCGCCGCCCCCTCGGCGAGGCGGCCGACGTAATGACCGTAGCTGCCGTTTACGATGATCCTTCCGTTGCCGAAGATGTCATAGTGCGCCGAGACGCGAGGGCTGATCGCGGAGTCGTCCGCAATCTTGAAGGTATGAGCGCCACTGAGCGCGTCGTTCTTGTCCCAACGAGCGCCCACGTTGAAATTCCAGTGGCTATTCAGGGCCCATTGGTCCTGAAGGTACGCTGACTTGGTCGTGTAGTCCGATCCTTTGCTGAGCACGAAGATCGGCAGCCAACTGATGCGAGTGAGCGTTCCCGTCGACCCGCCCGCCATGCGCGGGAAGATCTGATTGCCGCGGACGATCGTGCTCGCCACGCTGATGCGGTAGTCGCTGCCATTCTGATAGTTGTTGACCGCGCGCACTTCGTTGAAGTCTTCGTACCCGGCTTTGATCTCGTGAGCGCCGATGTTGGGCGTGGACAGGAAGTAGGTTCCCTTGAGCGTGTAGTCGCGGATGTCTCGACGCTCGCCTTCCGGCGTCTTGCGAAATGTCGGCGACCAGAAGCGCGTGCCGCGGGCACGATCGGTGATGAGCGTTCCTTTGATGATGTCGTAGAACGACGACCCCGAACCGACAAATTTGAATTTCTTCTTCGAATACTGTCCTTCAAGGAAGAAGCGATTCGTCATCACGCCGTTGTAGTTGACGGCGAGAATCGAGTTCGGTAGCTCGCGCTCCGGCACCAGGCTGTCGAGGTCCATGATGACCTGAGCGGTCTGATTCGTCTCCTTGTCCTGGACATTGAGGAATGAGGCGACGAGTGCCTGCTTGCTGGTGACCGATCCGGTGAGTTTGCCTTCGAGCCGCGTCTGCTTCGTCGCATGCGGATAAGTGAGCGGCGTGAGTGGCGTTCCAACCGGAATCGGATTGCCATTCGCATCCTGATCTCCCTGACGCGCGAGGCCCGGTACCGTCTGCCGAATGTCGTCCGTCTTGGCTGAACGTCCGGCACCAAAGAACCACAGACGATCGCGCAGGAACGGGCCGCCCAAGGTCGCTTCGTAGACCGGACTGATCTTGTCCTCCTGATCGGCCGTCAGCGGCGTCTTGGCGATCCATTTCTCATTCGACAGGCTGGTACGGAAGCTCCCTCTGAAATCGTTGCCGCCCGACTTGGTGATCATGTTGACCACGCCGCCGGTGAAGTGTCCGAACTCCGCGGGAACGCCGCCGGTAAGCACGGTCGTCTCCTGGATGGCATCTTCGATGAAGAGGGTGTGCGCCTGACCGCGCAGATTCTCGTTCACGACAGCGCCGTTGACGAGATAGAGACTGTCATAGGACATCGCTCCGGAGATCATGATGCCGCTTCGAAGCGGATCACCAGCGATCTTAGGCCCGTTGTCGTTAGTGCCCGGGGCGAGCAGCGTCACCGCATGGAGGGTGCGTGGAACGGGGAGCTGCTCGACCAGATCCTGTTTGAAGTTCGTGCTGACTTGCGTCGACTCGATCGCCGACGGTGCAGACGCGGTGACCGTTATCGATTCGGCGACTGCCGCCGGTCTCAGCGCGATATCAATTCTGTCTGTGCGCGCAGCGGTGAGCGTCAATTGGCGCGTAACCTTCTGCATCCCTTCCAGCTCGAAGGTTACGGCGTACTCGCCCGGCGGCAACAGAGGCACGATGTAGTCGCCGGCGCTCGACGTAATCGCCGTGCGCGTTCCCTGAAGGTTGGGCGATCTCACCGTCACGGTCACGCCGGGGAGCCCGGACCCTTCGGTTGTGACTTTTCCGGTGATCGTGGCGGTCGGGATCGATTGCGCGAATGCGATACAGGGAAGAAGTAAACCAATGACGAACACGCTAAACAGACGTCTCATCGTTCCTCCGCGATTGCTGAAAGTTGACTGCGCGAACCCTACTCCTGATCTGACCCGTGAGCAATCAGAAACGGACGCCCACGGAGAAGTGGACCGTTCGAGTCTGCTGGTAATCGCCTTCAGAATCTGGCTTCCCGAAGTTCGGGCCTTTCTGCCAGTGTGCACCAGGGCACACGCACGACGGTGTTGTCGGTACTCAAAAAGCTACTCTTGGTCAGGGAGCGAGGCAAGCGGTTCGTTGCATATTCCGTGACCAGCCCTGACCATCGCAGAGCGACCCAGGGAGCTTGGCCCGCTCCAAGAAATCGAATCGGGAGTTCAGAAAAGAGAATGACTTAAGGAAGCACGTTACGATGTGCGCCGTGCGAGTGTCGTTCGGCGAGTTCATCCTCGACTCGGGGGAGCGCCAGCTCCTGCGCGGCGACACGCCGATTCATCTGACCGGGAAAGCGTTTCAGCTCCTCGCTCTACTGATCGCTGAGCGTCCGAAGGTCGTGGCGAAAAAAGAGATCTACGACGCGCTGTGGCCGAACGTTTACGTTCAGGAAGCGAACATCAAGAATCTCATCGCCGAGCTGCGGACGGCGGTCGGCGGCGATGTCATTCGAACGCAGCGCGGCGCGGGATATGCGTTCACGGCGGACGCTCGCGAAGAGTTGTCGCTGGCGCCGTCGCGATATTCAGTGGTGATCAACGGCGTCGCGTACGCGCTGCGCGAGGGACGCAACGTGATCGGCCGCGAGCCGGCCGCGCACATCCGTCTCGATCTTGCTGCGGTGTCGCGCAGGCACGCCGCCATCAATATCCATGGTGAAGAAGCGGTCGTCCAGGACCTCGGCAGCCGCAATGGCACGTGGCTCAACGGAGAAAGGCTCGAGGCGGCGCGGTCGCTCCAAACCGGCGACGAGATCCGAATTGCCCAGACAGCCATTCGGTTCCAGATCGCCCCCGGTTCGGCACGTCCGACCGCGCCGCTCGGCTCTCGGGTATGACACGCGGCAGGCGCCAGCCATCGCCCACCACCGCATCACCTCGCCCCCTCTCGCAACGAGGACCGTGTGACGAGCAATGTGCGTCGGGAGCCACGAATATGGGTAAGAAGACGGTAGGTTCTATTGTGCTGAGTGCTGAGTGAGGTGAGCTTTTACTCAGCACCCAGCACGCGGCACTACCAGGTCCGCCGCAACGGATGCGCCTCGGTATTGAAAACGACGTGATCGAGGTCGAGCGTGCGCGCAGGTGAGAAGAGCAGGTAAAGATACTTGAGTGTCTCGGCGAGGAAGTAGCTCGGCATCAAGTCCCCTTTTTCCTTCGTCACCACGTTCTTCAGTGTCGTGTAGCCGGCATCCGTACGGCAGTTCGCGATGAGCGCGTCGAAAAACGTCGTTCCCATCGCGACATACTTCGGATCTTTCGTGTAGTGATGAAGGTAATAGGCCGACTCGATGATCTCCGGCCGCAGCGGATATCCGGGATGAACGACTTTCATCGTCGCGTAATCGATCACTTCAGGTTCGATCCCATGAAGCTGCCACATCCTGAAACACGACGACTGCAGTCGCGCTGCGTGGCGAACATCGCCGTCCAGCGCCAGGACTGCAGGCAAGAACGCGTGCAGGGCGCCGAACTGCGTCGCCGTGCGCTTGCCGGTGGTCATGTCCGCTTCGCCATACCATCCGTCATCGGCGAGATACCGATTGATCGCGCGGATGCTGGACTTCCACATCGCCCGGCAGTCGCCGTCATCGAAGAGCCGTGCGCACTTCAGCAGGTACTCGTAATACGAATCGATGCCGCCGCCGACGTGGCTCGTGCGACTGACCCACTCACCGGTCTCGACGTCGATCTCCTCGCCAACGAGGCCGATCTTCGAGCGGCGTTTGTAGATCTGCACCAGTGCGTTCTTCGCTTTTTCGAAGTAGACCGGCTTGTGCGTGAGCTTCGACAGCGTACCAAACTCGAGGATCAGCGTGCCGATCTCCGCCGGATTCGATTTCGCCCCCGTCGTTTTCCCTGTGCGCAGATTCACGAATCGATACGGCATCCCCGTCGGCGAGTTGAAGACCGGAAGCAGCCGCGTGCCGAGATCGTCCGCAAGACGCAGCAGACGCTCGTCGCCGGTCATCTGATATCCGGAGAGCAATCCGCCGAGGAGGCGGATCGTGATCTCGAAGTTCTGAACGGAGATGTCCTTGTCGAACGAGAGCTTCTCGACGATCAGCACCTTCGCCTTCGCTGCTTCGTCGTTCAGACCCGTGAGCAGCAGCGTGTCGAGCGAGTCGACCGGCGTCATCAGCAATGACTCGCCGTACCAGTCGCGCGGAGTCTTGCTGATCGGCCTCAGCTCGTCGTGACCCCATGCGTACTGCTCGTATGCATGCCACGAAGTGCGCATCTCTTCACGAACGCGCGACGCAAGATCGTCAGCGGCAGCAGACGCGCCGACAAGAAGCAGCAGGATGATCGCTCTACCAGTACGAATAGAAGACATCATCACACGATTTATAACGATGCTCACGCATGTGATCGCTGATGTAGCTCCACACGTCGGGCGTCCGGCCATCGACATCGGTGAATCCGTACTCGCGCGCCAGTCCGATCGACTTGAAGACTCGTCCTGATTTCTTCATCACTTTCGGATCGGTCGCCAGCGCGAGAATCGCGCGGCCGATGAAAAATGGCGTCTCCGATTCAGCGAACTCGCGGCGCCGCGGGATGGCGTCGCGCCAGTTCGCTTCCGTCACTTTCAGGCTGTCGAGAACCATCTCGGTGCGCATGAAGCCAGGCGTGAGAGCTACGACCGCAATCTTGTGACGCCGAAGCTCGTGAGCGAGATCCCAGGCGATGCGGATCTCGGCGATGCGAGCCAGGTCGTAATAGAAATGGCCCCGGTAATAGAAGCCGTCGGCTTCGGTGACCTCGACGATCAAGCGTCGTCCTTTCGTCTTCATCATCAGCGGCACCGCGAAGTGATCAGTGATGACATGGGCGCGCACGGCGCGCTCGAGCATCTGCAGACCCTCATCGATCGGGGTGTTCCAGAAGCGCTTCCACGACACCTCGCCTCCGGCCCATAGATCGTTGACTACGATGTCGAGACGCTTCTGCTCGCGCTCGATGCGTTTCAGCAAACGCTCGACTTGCTCGGGCACCGTGTGATCCGTCTGCATGGCGATACCTTGACCGCCGCGCGCCGTCACCATCTCCGCGGTTTCGTCGATCGTCTCCGCGCGATTCGCCGTCGCCGGTTTCCCGCGCACGCTTCGTCCGCTGCAGTAAACAGTCGCTCCCGCTTCGCCGAGGACGCAGGCGATGCCGCGGCCGGCCCCGCGCGTCGCGCCGGCGACGAGAGCGACTTTTCCTTCCAGTGGTCTTTTCATGCGCTACACGATCGGTCCCAATTCATGACATGCTCTGTCATATATGCGCGCCGATCGCCTGCTCTCGATTCTCCTTCTGCTGCAGGTTCACGGACGGATGACGGGCAGGCAGCTCGCGAAGCGCCTCGAGGTCTCACAGCGCACCATCCATCGCGACATGGAGGCGCTCGGCGTAGCGGGCGTGCCGGTGTTCGCGGAGCGCGGGGCGGGTGGCGGGTGGGAGTTGATCGAGGGATTCCGCACCAGCCTTACGGCGCTGACGGAATCCGAAGTCAACGCGCTCTTCGTGACCAAACCGTCGCGCATCCTGTCCGACCTGCGACTCGACAAAGCGTCCGATGCAGCACTCGTGAAACTCCTTTCGCTGATGCCCGCGGTGTATCGAAAAAACGCGGAGCTCGCGCAGCAGCGGATCTACATCGACGTGACCGGCTGGAGTCGATCCAACGAGCCGGTAACGATGCTTCCCTTGCTGCAGGATGCGGTGTGGCGCGAGCGGAAGCTGCGCATGCTCTACGATCGAGGCGAAGAGTGCGCTGCGGCGGAGCGACTTGTCGATCCGCTCGGTCTCGTGGCGAAGGGAAGCACTTGGTATCTCGTGGCCGCGATCGATGGCGACATCCGCAGCTATCGCGTCTCGCGTATTCGCGCCGCCGGCGTTCTCGATGAGTCGTTCATCCGCCCGCCGGAATTCGATCTGGCCTCATTCTGGGAACGCTCCTCGGCACGCTTCAGAGAGCTGATGCCGCGCTACGCGGTCGTCGTTCGCGTACAGACGAACGCGATTCAGTGGATGCGGGCGATGATGCGCTTCGGCGCCATCGACAGCGTTGAACCCGACGAACGCCCCGGCTGGAGGCGCATCGCCCTGCACTTCGACGCCGAGGAGGTCGCGCAGGCGTTTCTCCTCGGTCAGGGAACGTCAGTCGAGGTGATCGAGCCGACCGCGCTCGCGACGAAGATCGTCGAAAGCGCGCGGGGGATTGCGCAGATTTACCAACCGTAGCGCCCGATCTGCGGGCCGGCTTCGCCGAGGAGTTGCGCAGTGTATTGCTTGAATTCGTCGGTGGCGCGGTAACGATCGGGAAGCACTTCGGCGAGGTACTGAAGATACGCCGGCGCGCTGATCGGCTTTCCATCATCCAGCAACAGTTTTCCGTAGACGTCATAGGGCTGCAGGATGATCTCCATCGCTCCGCGGCGGCGGAAGAACTTCGGATCCGGCACGAAGAGCAGATCGCCGGCGCGGATGCTGTTGCGTTCTTCCCACGTGTCCTGAACCTCGCGCACGATGCTTCGCGCGTCGGGAGCGGTGATCCCTTTCGCTTTCGTCTGCACGATGGCCACGTTCGTCAACTCGATCACTTCGCGGACCTCATTGATGTACTGCGTCTGCGCCGTTCCGTTCGTGCGGTCTTTGAAGCTGAACTGAACGTTCGTCTCGCCACCGCGCTCGTTGCCGAACATCTCCAGTCCGCGTGGGAACCAGGCATTGATCGTCTTCTGAATGTCTTCGATCGAGAATCGGCCTTCGCCTGTGGTCGCACTCACTGCAATCTCGCGGAGGAAGATGCGCCCGGAGCCGATGTGAAACCCCTCCTCGGAGAGCATCGGGCTCATCGAGCGCGCCATCGGCGCATAGGCGAACACTTTCTGCATCTCGAGCTGATACTTCCCGACGAGATCGATCACCGTTGCGAAGATGACGTTGTCGAGAAAATTCTTGAACGGGATGTTGAATGCGTCGAGGACATGATTGCCGAGCTCCATCGACAGCAGTTCATCGAGCGTCTCTGCGGCGATGTCGGGATGTCCCGGTTTCTGCCACGTCTTGTCGTGATCGAGTACCCAGAACATCTGATAGGCATGCCGGAGCTCCTCGGCCATCACGCGGAGGACCGACATCTTCATCTGATCGGTCGGCGCCTCTTCGAGCGTCAGCCGATGCTGCTGGATCGAGCCGAGCTCGGTCGAGCATTGCGCTCGGATGATGTCGCGCGCCGCGTAGAACATATTTCCGACCATGTCTCCGGCGCGCTCGAAACGAGCCTGTCCCGCGAACTTCCCGCGATCGATCGTCTCCGTGCTCAGCTTCCCGATCTTGGCGAAGAGCTGAAACGGAGTCTGATTCGGGAAGTGCTTTGGCCAGTGGCGCTGGAGAAAGTCGAGCTCCGCGAAGTTTTTCTTCTGCCAGCCGAGAAGGGCTTCGTGGTATTTCGGTGTGATCGTCTCCGTCGTGTATGCCGGCATGTGTCCTCCTTCAATTGGGTGCATCATGCGCGCCGCCGCTTCGTTCCCAGTCGCGGGCTACTTCCTTGATCAGCTTTGCGGCGCGGTCGGCGTCGCTTTCAGTGGCAAAACCGACCACAACAGAAAAGTGCTCGCCGACGGCCTGAGCAACGAGGAAGTCGATATTGAGGCCCGCCTCAGCGATGGCTCTGTAAAACGTGTCGCTCAGACCGACGCGATCGTCGCCCTGGATCAGCAGCGTCGGCTTCGCAGACCTGGCCAGCCCGGCCTGCTGTGCGGCGGAGGCGGTTCTGGCGCCGCTCACGGGGAACAGCTCGATGACCGCTGTGCGCTTTTCCCCCGGATAGGAGTAGCCCATCACGACCTCCAGGCCCGATCCGCTGCGTACGATCTGCTCCATGATCTCGGCCAGCGTGCCCGGCTGGTCCTCCGCCTCACCTCGCCACAGGTTGATTTTCTGCACGGAGATCGTCATTGTTTGGTCCTACCAAAGAAGTGGCCGCGAGGATGCGGCGTGGAGGCGATGTGCGAATCGTGGTCGGTCTCGCCGGCTCGTCCAGCCCGATCTACGGAATCCGAACGCTCGAGGCTCTGAAGGCCGCCGGTGTGGAGACGCACCTGGTGATCAGCGATGGCGCGCGGCGGACGCTTCCGATCGAGGCCCGCCGCTCCGTGGAGGACGTGCAAAAGCTGGCTACGGCGGTCTACGACAACCACGATCTTGCCGCGGCGATCAGCAGCGGATCGTTTTTCACCGACGGCATGATCGTCGCGCCATGCTCGATGAAGACGCTGGCGGCGATCGCCCACTCCTTCAGCGACGATCTGCTCGTTCGTGCCGCGGACGTGACGCTGAAGGAGCGGCGTAAGCTGGTCCTCGTCCCGCGCGAGACTCCCCTGCACCTCGGACACCTGCGCAACATGATGCGAGCGGCGGAGATCGGTGCAGTGATTCTTCCGCCGATGCCGGCCTTCTATCATGAGCCGAAGACAGTCGATGACATCATCGATCAGACTGTCGGCAAGATCCTCGACCAGTTCCGCGTCGAGCATTCGTTGTTCAAGCGCTGGAGCGGGAGAAGCTAGATGAAACAGAATCGTGTATCGGCGACGATCACTCGCCGCATTCAGAAGCAGATCGCGGATGGGAGGCTTGCGCCGGGAGAAAAGCTTCCCGCCGAACGCGATCTCGCGCGACGGCTCAGCGTCAGCCGCGTGTCGGTCCGCGAAGCCTATCGATCGCTCGAAGAGCTGGGATTGCTCGTCACGAAGCGTGGCGCGGAAGGTGGCGCGTTCATCACCGACTTCGATCACCAGCCCGTCACGCGATCGCTCTCGCTCATGCTCCGCCTCGGCCGCACGTCGCATGAGGACTTGACCGAGGCGCGTCTGCTGCTCGAGCCGCCGATCGCGCGGCTGGCCGCCGAACGCGCCGATCCCTCCGACATCGAGCTGCTCGAGGATCTCGTGCGCAAACAGCAGGCGGCCATCAAGGGCAACGGAAACCCGCGACGCTACGATCTGCAATTTCACCGGCTCGTTGCGCAGTGCGCGAAGAATCTTCCCCTGCTCATCGTCATGAACTCGCTGGCCGACCTCGCGCTCGAAGCCATCGCCCAGATCGATATCGGCCGCGATGTGAAAAAGCATGTCATCGACTTTCACACGGCGATCCTCGACGCCATCCGGCGCCGCGACGGCGATGCCGCCTACGAGATCATGCTCAGTCACGTCCATGACGTTCAGTCGCGCCTCCGAAAAGCGCTCGTGCGTCAGCGTCATCTCAACAGGTAATCGAACTTCTTGTGGCCCTCGCGCTCCTTTTCGCGGCTGGGCATGTTCACCTTCGGGAAGCGATCGCGCCAATGGAACGGCCGGCAGGCGTCGATGATCGCTCGCGAGTTCGTCGTATTGCCTTTCGCCTTCTCCTCGGGCGGGATGCGCGGGTCGAGAGGAGTGCTCCAGGCGTTCGTGATGATGTCGATCGATGTCGCGGGATCGGAGCGCGTCAGCATCGCCCAGGTCAATTCTTCGAGGTTGCTGACGTCGATGTCCTCGTCGACGACGATGACGTACTTGCCGCAATACGCGCCGGCGTGACACTGCGACGCCACGTGTCCCGCTTGTCTGGCATGTCCCGGATAGCGTTGTTTGATGGCGATGCCGATGAGCATGCGCGATGAGCCGACCTCGTGAGCCCATACCGCCTTCACATCTGGCACACCGGCGCGCTCGACGTTGTGACGAATCAAAGCTGATCTGGTGATCGCGCGATAACGTGCGAGCTCGTCCGGCGGTCGCAGCGGTGGACAACCGAGGATGATCGGGTCGTTGCGATGGTAGATCGCCTTGATGTCGAGGACCGGCTCGTCGCGAATATCGCTGCCGTAGTAGCCGGTCCATTCGCCGAATGGTCCTTCGCGCTTTTTCTTGTGCGGGTCGACAAATCCTTCCAGCGCGATCTCGGCATTGGCGGGAATCGGCAGACCGGTAATTTTTCCGGGCACCACGCGCACCGGTTCGCCGCGCAGTCCGCCGACGATGTCGTACTCGCAGATGCCGTACGGCGTCTCGCTGCAGGCCATGAGAAACGTCATGGGATCGCCGCCTAGGACGATCACGGTCGGCATGGGCTCATTGCGCGCTTCGTATTTGTCGCGATGAATGCGTCCGTGTTTGCCCGGCGAGATGTAGAAGCCGACCGAGTTGCGGTCATGGATCATCACCCGATACGTGCCCAGGTTGACCCAGTTCTCTTCCGGATCGCGCGTGACGTTGAAGCTTCCCGTGCCGATGTAACGCCCGCCGTCATTCTCATGCCAGATCGGCGTGGGGAACTTCGTCACGTCGACGTCGTCGCCCATCATGATGTTCTCGAGGATCGGGCCGTCGTCGACTTCGTTGTAAGGAATCGTCTTCATCTCTTTCAGGCTGGTTCGAAGAAATGCTTCGCTCAACTCGATCCGGTTCAGCTCGAGCGGATAGCCGAGGGTCATGTTCTTGCGCTTGCCGCCGAAGAAGTTCGAGAGAACGCGGAAGCCTTTCGGCGAGCCGGGAACCTCGTCGAAGATCACACACGGAGCGCTGTCGGAGTGCATGACGATCTCGGCGGCCATGCCGATGTCTTCCTGCCACGAAGCGCCGCGCACGATCTCGATTTCGCCGAGCTTGTCCGCCTCAGCGATCCATTCGCGCAGATCGTTGTAGCGGAGGTGCTGTTCGGGAAGGGCCACGGGCTTTTCCGGAACCTTGTCTTCGACTTTCGGCGATCGCGACGATTCGTCGCCCGCGGTCGGAACGGCTTTCGGAATCGGCCGGCCGCTTCGTGGTGATGCCTTTCGGTTTCGCGCTTTCATTCGTGTATGACCTCCTCGTTGTGTTCTCCGACTCGCGGGGAACGCCTTCCCGCGGGAACGCGCCGCCCGTTCACGATCGCGAATCCGCCGGGCGCTCTGACCGTCACTCCGGACGTCGCATCGGTCAGCTCCTGCCAGAATCCGCGCTCGTCGAGCTGCCGGTCGTCGAAGATGTCTTCGACCGTCGAGACCGGGTAACCGAGCATCTCACGCTGGAGCGCGCCTTCGAGAAACTCGAGCTTCGTCAGCGTAGAGAGGAACGCGCCGATTGGCGCTTCCAGTCGATTCACTTCGTCCTGAGTCAACGACGTCACCGCGAACGTCGACCAGTCGATCGCTGTCAGCCAGTCGGGCGCGAGCCCTTTCTCGTCCATCCAGCGAACGAGCTGCTGATTCGTGTGCCGTCCGGCGGCACCGCCGTAGATGATGAAGTTGATCCAGCCGTCGCGGCACGGCCACAGAGCGCGCATCTTGGCGCCGGTGACGCTGCGGCCGGTGACGTATAGGCCCGCTCGCTCGGGATTGATTCGATTGAGATCCCAGAACGCCGGCGCGTGCGCGATCGCAGAAAGAACGGCGGCCTGCGCGGAGACATCGACATGCTGTCCATGACCGGTCTCCGCGCGATAGGCGAGCGCCGTCAGCGCTCCCATGACCGCTTCGACGCCGACCCAGTACGGCGATTGCGGCGCGCTGACTCGCATCGGCTCGCCGCCTTCTTCACCCGCGAGCGACATCGCGCCGCTGAGCGCCATGATCTCGATGTCGGACGCCTGAAAGTCCGCGTAAGGGCCGCGCTGTCCGAACGGCGTAATGGAAACCATGATGAGTTTCGGATTCTCGGCGCACAGATCTTCATACGAGAGAGTTCCAGGCGGAAAACTCTCCACGATGAAATCGGCTTTCGACACCAATTTTCGGAACAGACTCTTGCCCGAATCGCTCTCGAGATCGATGGTGATCGAACGCTTGCCGGCGTTTGCGGCGATCCAGAAAAGCGGCTGTTGCGATCGCGACGGATCACCACCCGGCGGCTCGACTTTGACGACGTCGGCACCGAGGTCGGCGAGAACCTTGCCGGCCACAAATCCCAGAGGGCCGGTCACGTCCAGAACTTTGTAGGGCGCGAGAAACATCTAGACCTTTCTCGTCCGTGAAGCGGCGACGGAGTAGTGCGGATACCACGTCGAATCGGCGGCGTATCCGGTGCGCGCAACGCGCACGTCGAGCAGATAAGGCCTTCCCTCGCGCGTCACGGCGATCGCCCGTTTGATCGCCGGCGCGAGCTCGCTCGGATCGTTCACGCGCTCGGCTCGAATCCCGAAAGCGTGCGCGATGTCGGAATACTCGATATCGGGACTGCCGAGGTAGCAGATCATGTCTTTGTTCTGCTGCTGAAGGCGGCCGAGCTTCATGAACATGTTGTTGCGCGGCTCGTCGTAACTGCGGTTGTTGCAGACGACTGTGATCACCGGGACGTCGTAGCGCGACATCGACCACAACGCATCCGACTGTCCGAACATGAAGCCGCCATCGCCCTGCAGCGAGACGACCTGTTTGTCCGGCGTGGCCATCTTGACGCCGATCGATGCGCCGACGCCCCAGCCGAGCGCGCGACCGAGCGTACGGCCGATCTTCGTCTTCTTGCCGTCGGCGAACGGGAACGAACGCAGAACCCACTCCTCCGTTCCCACTTCGTCAATGATGACGGCGTCGTCGTCCAACAGCTCGTTGAGTGTGAGCAGGAGTCGCGGCCACGTGATCGGCGTCGCGTCCCATCCGTTGCGAGCGGCAGCGATGTACGCGTCGCGGAAGGCCTGATTCGCCGTTCGCGTCTCGTCCCAACGCTGTTGTCGCAGCGCGGCGATTCGCTCCGCGGTCAGCATCGACTTCACAGCCTGCGTCAGGGCGCGCGCCGTTTCGCGCACGTCGCCGACGATGGCGACGTCGGTCGGATAGTTCACGCCGATCTGCGTGCTCTCGATGCGACCGTGGATGATCTTCGCGGCGCGAGGCACGAGCGGCGGCCCCGCGCCCTGATCGGGCATCTTCGCGCCCAGATTGAGAAAAAGGTCGATCGCTTTCGGTTGGCGCAGCGGATACAGATAGCCGCCGACGTGCAGCGGATGATCAGTCGGAAAATCGGCGGCCCAGCTCCACGCCTGCGTGACAGGAATCGCCAGCAGTTCCGCGAGCTCGACGACATCGGCACGTCCGCCGGTGCTCCACACCTCGGAGCCGACGTAGAGCATCGGACTCTTCGACTCGATCAGCATCCGCGCCGCTTCTTCGACCACACGCGGGTTGGGAACGAGGTTCATCGGCACCGAAAGACTCTGGCTGGAGAAGATCTCCGCTTTTGCTTTTCCGTAGAGGACGTTGCGCGGAATGCGGAGGAACGCCGGGCCACAGGGCGGCGTCGACGCGATCTTGAATGCGTGCGCGAGCCATTCCGGAATGCGATTGCCTTCCTTGGCGATCCATCGCCACTTCGTGTACTGCTTGAACGCCTCGAGCCAGTCGTCGACGTCTTCGGCGCCGTCGCGGCCATCGGCCTCGCTGTCGACGTGATCGGTCATCACGACGAGTGGCGTGCGATCTTTCATCGCATTGAAGATGTTTGCGCTCGCCAGCGGGCCGCCGACGCGGCTGAAGCAGACGAATGCCGGACGGAGTGTCGCTTTCGCGAACCCATCGGCCATGGCCACGGTCTGGTGTTCCGATGTGCCTTGAATGAACTGAAGATCGGGGCGGTCGACGACGGCATCGCACAACGGTCCCATGCCCGAGCTGTTGCAGACGAAGATGAAATGGATGCCGGCGGCGCGCAACTGTTCGGCGACGAGCTCGCCGCCTGTGCCTTGAAAGGTCGTAGTGAGCTCTGCGGCTTCAATACCCGCCATGCTCATCATCGGCTCGAGCGCTCGCGCCGCGGAAGTCGCCGCCGTGAGACTGAATCCGGCGGCGCTGGCGAGACGCACGAAGTCGCGCCGTGAGATTTCACGCTGCAGGTATCGTTTTGCGAGGTCTTTCATCACTGAGTTCCAAACGAACTGGCCAGGTATCTCGATACGACCCTGATCTCGTCGCCGTTCAGCTTCGAGCCGAGTCGCACCATCTGCTCGACGGATGTGCGCCACTCCTGGAGCGTCTTGCGCTGCATCACTGTGATCGCGAGGTCGTGACACTGAACACACGCTCCCAGCACGAGCGCGCGGCCCTTGCCGGGCGGAAGAGACTTCTCGAGCTTCTCTCCCTCTCCCACCGGGAGAGGGTGCTGCGCAGCAGCGGGTGAGGGGCGTGCCGTTCCGAATGACGTCGCCAGATAGCGTGTGATCACTTCCGCCTCACCCAGCTTCAGCGCGGCGCCGCGCCAGATCATCTCGTCGACACTGCGCCGCCAGGCTGCTTCACTCTTTCGCTGCGACACGACCGCACGCAGATCGTGGCACTGAACACACGATTCGAGGACGAGCGAGCGGCCGGCGCCGGGAGGCAGAGACTCCTGCGCGCGCGCGACGCCGGCGAAAGCCAGCAGCAGAACCGTGGCCACGTTCTTCAATGTCAGCTCCTGGACGGCATTTCGCTCAGAACGCCTGACTTCTTCAGCTCCTCTTCAAAGAGAGAGCGGATCGCCGGGTCCTCATCGGTGTAATCGATCATGTTGCCGCCGTGATGGACCGACACGGTCCCCAGCCGGTGTGTTCGACCGCCGCCACCGAGCCCCTCGGCAAAGTACTTTCCGCCGATCCATGTGGCTGCGAGATAACGGGCCGGCCGCTCGCCGCCGTTGAAGTGCTGATGGAACCAGTGATCCGGTGGAACGAACAGACTGCCGTCGTTCCAATCGATCCTCATCTGCGTCTTGGCCTCGGAGAAGCGCGGACTGTCCTTCCACATCAATGTGTATCCGCGCCCGCCGAGCACGATGACGTGTGACCCCGGGCCATGTCGATGGGCACGCTTGTATGTCCCGACCGGGAACTCCGATACGTGACATTGCAATGTGTTGTCGGCGAGCTGGATCTCGGAGGTGCGATTCCTTCGGCCTCGTGCCTCCGCCTCGAAGAGCGGCAATGACCGGGCGTCGGGAATGAGGCTGCATTCATAAGAATCGCCGCGGCCTTTGCCCGTAACGCCGGGCGCTCTGCCTTTACGGATCTTGTCGGGGCCACAGGCGAAGTAATCGTCTTGATTGTCATAACGATCGATGAAAACGAAGTCGTTATTGAAGACGAACTGCGTATTGTGAAAAAGATCAATGACAATGGGCAGATCAGTGACGGCGATGAACTTTGCCGGTGATTGACCGCGATTGACATGCTCGCGCCATACATTCAAAGGTGGAGAAAACAGCGAGCCTTTGCTCCATCGAAAATTGCGCTTGTTCCTGCTGTCCTGCCAGATGACCGTCTCGCCTTCTCCATCGAGCACGTAGATCACTTCCTCGAAGAGGTAGCGTTGCGGTTTTGTTCGTCCTCCAACCGGGATCTCACACAGATAAGCCGCGTCGGTCCCCTCGGCGCCCTCCACGACGACGTGGGCCCCCAGCGCGCCAAGGCGCTCCCAGGGGCCCAGGGCCAGTTGCCTGACATCAGGGATGTGATACCCCGTATGAATCGGGATTTGTTCACTGTCGATCCACTGCCGATAAGGCGTCTTCTCGCTGTACTGCTCGAATCGGAAATCCTTCAGGGGCTTGACCGAGTCGAGAATTGATTCGGCACTCTCCCTGGAAAGACGATCGGCCACGTCTCGTTGTGAGACGAGCCCTCGATACAGCTTTGCGATCAGACGCCTCATGATCAGAACAGAAGCCTGAAGGCGAGCTGGAACGACCGGGCATCGCCGACTGTGGCAAAGATCTTTCCGGCGTCCGCCAGCCTTGCACCGGTCTCGTCGAAGATCGTTTCTCCATCTGTCGTGTTGCTCGGCAGATCGAAATTCGCGCGATTGAACACGTTGAAGATTTCAAATCGAATCTGCGCGCTGTATCCGCCAACGACCGGTGTCGATTTCACGAAGGCCATGTCGACCGTCCGGAAATCGGGCCCTCGCAGGCTGTTGCGCTTCGCATTGCCGCGAGTACCGGGTGCCGGGAACGAATAGCACGCGGCGTTGAACCAGTGATCGGAGTTGCGCCCGCCGGAGACGTTGTTGGGATTGCAGCCGGGGATGAGGTTCGGACGGCCGATGTTGTCACTCGAACCATCGCGATCCGGATCGCCGGCCAGCACCGGGCTGAACGGGATCCCACTTGCATAGGTGGCAATGGTGCTGATCTGCCATCCCTCGCGCAGTCGTCCTTTGCCGAGCGGCAGATCATAAGAAGCATTGGCGATCAGATTGTGGCGCACGTCAAAGTCCGACGGACCCCAATCGAGACTCTTGTTATACGGATCGAAGGTCCTCGCCTGACCATTTTCGTATTCCTGACGGCCGCCGGAACCCGAGCGATTGTCCTCGGATTTCCCGTATGCATAAGAGATCTGATACTGGAAGCCGTGGCTGCGGCGCTGCTGAAGGCCGACGTGGACGCCGTTATATTTGGAGGCGAATCCCTGCATGATCATTCGAATCACGCCGAAATTCGGATTGCGCCGCGCCGAGCCGCTGGGAAAGAACTCTGTTCCATCAGGCTGAATCTGCGGGATGGCGATGTTGACGTCGCCCTGACCGAGCAGGTTGCGGCCGCGCGAGCCGAAGTAGCCGATGAGGACCGACGTGTTGAAGAATCCGAGATCGCGCTGGATATTCAGGTTCCAATGCTCGGTATAAACGGGATTGAGGTCATACACAAACGCCTCGGAATCGGAGACGCCGGTCGTCGCGACCTTAGTCGGGTCGATCGGCAGTGTCGGATTGCTGATGGTCGCACGATCGACATAGGGCAGAGCGCGGAAAATCGGGTTCCGCCAGGTCGAGAAGAGCGGTTGGTCATAGAAGAGGCCGTAGCCGCCGCGCAACGCCGTGCGCCCGTCGCGGGTTATCTGCCAGGCGAATCCGAGGCGCGGGGCAACATTGCGAGTCGTGTGGTTCTTGAAGAGATCGCCGCCGACAGTGACGGCCTTATCCATCGGATCGCGCAGGTTCGACACTTTGCCGTTCGCTTCGGTCGGAGTGGTAACGAACTCCCATCGCACGCCGGCGTTGACTGTGAGGCTGGGTGTGACGGTAATGTCATCCTGCACGAACGTGCCGATCAGGTTCTGGCGGTAGTCGCGCTGAAAGTCTGATCCCGGCTTCGCAATTTCGAACGTGCGTGGTTTTCCCGTGAGAAAATCGGAGAAGTTGCGGAAGTTCAAACGTCCGCGGCTGCGCGATTCGGAATTGCCGTCATACCGGAAATGCGCGAAGTTCACGCCGGTCTTGATGGCATTGCGAGCAGTGATGAATGAGAACGTATCTGTGGCCTGATATTCAGTCGCGGCGAAGAGCTTCGGATTGGTTCGATCGGTACCGATCTCCGTCAAGCCCGTGACGTTGACCGAACCGAAGGACTTGCCTTGAACAAAGGCGATGTCGGTGTGTGGATTGAGAGGATTCACGTCCTCGAGCGGTCTCGATTTGTTATAGCCAACGCGCAACTCGTTGAGCAGCGATGATGAGAACATGTGCCGTTCTTCGATCGTGCCGACGACTTTGCGGTTCCGGACGAGGTTCGGCCACTCCGCATAGAACACCGGCTGATCGATGTTGGAGTTGTCGATAAGGATGCGGGCGAACGCGGTATCCCGATCGGTGAAGTTCTCATCGAACCGCAGCACACCGAAGTTCTGAACCGAGTTTCGGTTAAACGTGCTCCGGTATTCCTGCGCGCCTGTTCGCTTTCCGTTCGCGTCGAGAATCACCCGGCCGTTGCCGTGAGGAAACAGGTTGAGGTATGGAGTGATCAACGGATTGATTTTGACCGTACTGGTTGCCAGGATCCCATTGCGCGCATCGTCGTCGAGGACCGTCGCGACGCTGGGAAGGTCTTTGATTTCGCGCAGGCCCTCATAGCTGCCGAAGAAGAAGAGGCGATCTTTGGCCAATGGACCACCGATCGACGCACCGAACTGATTGCGCCGGAATTTCGGATTCTCTTGGGAGAAGAAATTCTTCGAGTCAAGACTGTCATCGCGATGAAATTCGAACGCCGAGCCGTGGAATTCGTTCGTACCCGACTTCGTGACAACATTAAAGACACCGCCAGAAGCGCGGCCGTACTCGGCGCTCATCGTGTTGGTGAGCACCTGGAACTCCTTGATGGTCTCGACGCCGGTCATGTACCCCTGAGCGCTCGCGGGCGTGTTGTTGAGCGCGTCGTTGTAATCGGTGCCGTCGAGTGTGAAGAGGTTCTGATTCGGACGCGATCCGGCGACGGAGATTTTGACGCCATAACCGACATCGGAGCCGGCCACACTGGCGCGGCTCATAATGACCCCCGGCTGCAGCAGAATCAACTGAGCATAGTCGCGGCCATTGAGCGGAAGATTCTGAATCTTCTTCTCGTCGACGAGATACGAGACCTGCGACTCCGTCGTGTTCACCGCCGGCGCCTCGGCCTGCACGACGATCGCTTCAGCGATCTGCGCGACTTTCAGCGAGAAGTTCAGCGTGCTCTCGCTGCCGACATTGACCGTAATGCCGGTCCGCACGACCGGCTGAAATCCCGAAAGCTCGGCACGTATCTCGTACCTGCCGAGACTCAACCCAGGCGCACGATAGTTACCGGCCGGGTCGGTGAGCATTGTGCGCGTGTCGCCTTTGTCGAGGTTCTTCAGCGTGATCGTGACCCCCGGCAAAGGTGCCTTCGTGTCGTCAGTGACATTGCCCAGGATCGTACCGGTGATGACCTGGGCAACACCAACGCCTGCGAAGGCGGCCATAAGAAATAAAACGAGGAGAATGCGTACCGCCGAGTTTCGAGACATGCCGCCTCCTTGATTCCGTTGCGGTTTCCATTAAGGGCTCGCACTTACCGCCCGGTGCGGGCCAGAACCTCCATCCAACCCCGAACGCGCTCTTTCGCTCGCGCCACCTCATCCGGGGAAAAGAACTTATGCGGATCCACTCTGTCGATCGGATACACAGGACGCTGAAAATCCTGCTCGTACCCGAAGGGCACGGTTGCGTCGATGCCCATGCCGCCTTCAAATCGGGTGTTGGAGGCGGTCCACTCTTTCTCGCCGGCGGTCATACGTTCCGCCGGCTGGAATGTCTGTCCGATGCCGCCCGGCAAAGGATTGATGATGTCGGTGTGTGGATTCACACGCGTGGTCAGACACCACATGATGTCGTCCATGCTGCGGATGTCGACATCGGGACTCACGGCGATCGCCAGACGCATCCCCTGATTGCAGGCGAGAATGGCGGCGAGGAAATTGCGCTGCCAGCCTTCTTCGATTCTGTTGCGCTTCTTGACCTGGATGATCACTCCGCCCCAATCTGTGAGGCAATAAGGGATGTGAACGTCCTGAATGATTCCCGGCTGCAGGCGCTCGCACAGCTCGTAGATAGCGGCCTCGCGGACCGTTGTGTCTATATTGCTGTCGTCGGCAGTGTGGACGCCTAGCGCAAAGATGATCGGTTTCGAGGAACGCTTTCGCATCGTAATGGCGGAGACATGGAACGTTGGCGCTTTGTAGGCCTTGCCCATGTAACCGGCCCATTCGGGATGGAATGCATACTTGCCTTGTACGCCGGCCTTCTCAGCCTCGGCGGTCTCATATCGCTTATCTCGTGGGTATAAGAGACCTTCAAGGACATACTCTGATTCAGCGATCGCCCAGGCGTCGACGGTGCGCGCTTTCACAATGTTGATCGGACTCCCCTGTACAGCGCCGGCGCAGCCGATCTCGTCGCATCCTTTTGGGAGGATCACATAATCGAATCCGCCCCCGGCGAGCAGCGTGCACGCGGGGGGGACGCCAAAGCACATCGTGAGAGGAATAGGCTTCTCATCTTTGTAATGGGCGGTGATGATCTGCCACATATGTGAGCCAGGCGAGGCCTGGAACGTCCCGACGTTGCCCCAGCGGAAGTTCATGCGGTTGTAGCCGATGTGACTTCCGCCGTTGAAGTACTCACCGACGACGCAACTGATGCCGCTGCCGATCGTCAGCTCTGTTTCCAGTGCGGTGTGCCGGATCGCGGTGATGTACTTGTTGACGTCGAGGTCGTCGGTGATGACCTCCTCCTGACACGGAGCGGCGCTCTGCGGCACCTCGACCGGTTTGAGTGGATGCGTGAGCGCCCGGGCGACCTTTTTCGTCCGATCGACCGGGCTCTCGAAGCCGAACATCCTGTCGACGACGTTGATGTCGGCGAAGAGATTCGTGATCGCCCGGGCGTGAGGTTTTCCCTTCACGCGATTGAAGAGGAGCACCGGCCCGCCGTCGAGGTGTTTTTGCAGACCGGTAATCTCGAGGTCGGGGTTCACTTCGACGTCCGTGGTGAGCACGTCGCCCTGCGCGTCGAGGAATTCCAACGTCTTGCGCAGTGAGGTGACGTCGCGCCTCACAGCGGCTTTTCGTGTCGGTTCAGCGATGGTTGTGGTCATTCGTTCATGTCCTCCTCTGTGTGGCGGCGCGTTTGGGCGCCACACCTTCATCGAGGTCAAGCCACCTCGTGAGCACTTCTTCGTTGTCCTCGCCGAGACAGGGCGCGCCGCGCCGCACGCGGCCCGGTGTCTCGCTCAACTGATAAGCGACCATTCGATATCGCTGCGGGCCAATCTCCGGGTGGTCCATCTGCTGCCAGATGTTCCGCGCTTCGAGCTGCGGATCGGAGAAGAGATCGGCCATCGTGTTCACGCAGGCGGCGTGAACTCTGTGGCGTTGCAGAAGGTGCATGACCTCACGCGCGTTCTGATCACGCGTCCACGCGCCGATCGCCACGTCGCCGAGATCGTGAAGTCCGGTCACCGCGCGAAAGCGCTGCAGTTCATCATCATCCCAGCAACTGATGACGCACCACTGTCCGTTACGGCACGGATAACAACCATGCACCACAGCGAGGGGATCGCGATTGCCAGTGCGATGAGCAATCTTACCGTTCGCAGCAAAATCGATCAGGGCAGGCGCGATGAACTGCACGCCCGTCTCGTATTGCGAGAGATCGATGTGTACGCCTTTCCCGGTGCGGCGACGATAGTCGAGCGCAGCGAGCACCGCTGCTCCGCCATAGGCGACAGCAATCAGATCGATATAAGGACCATAGAGGAGGTTCGGCGGACCGTCGCTCTCGCCGATGAGCTCCGTGAACCCGCTCAATGAGGAGAGTTGCGAGCCGAATCCCGGATGCGTCGAATACGGCCCGGACTGCCCCATGTTGCTCGTGCTCAGCATGATCAGTTCGGCGTTACGGTCGGACAATCGCTGATATCCGAGGCCCAGCCGATCCATGACACCGGGCCGCATGTTCTCGATGACGACGTCGGCCCAATCGGTGAGACGAAGCGCCATCGCGATCCCGCCGTCCGACTTCAAATCGACCGTGACGCCGTATTTCGAATCATTGAAGTAGCTGAAACAGCCGGAACGATTGAGACCGACTTTGTCGTGCTTGAAGGGCGGATATTGCAGCCGGAATCCGTCCGGACGCTGCTGCGATTCGACGTGCACGACGCGCGCGCCGAAATTCGCCAGATACTTGCCGATGGCCGGGCCGGCTGCGTAGCCTCCGAATTCGACGACACGAACGTCCGACAGCGCGTCTTTGGTCTCAGGCATGGTGATGGTGATGATCGTGATCGTCGTGATCGTGGTGGTGCTGATGCAGGCCCGGATTCGGCAGGATCGCTCCCGTCATCTGATGTCCGAGCTCGCGCTCGAATCGTCTCTTGATGCTTGGATCCTCCTGCGCCGGCTCGATCTGCTCGACGTCGAGAGGAATGCCGAGTCGCTTCGGGAAATCTCCCTCTGTAATGGCCCAGTAGCGAGCCTTCGTATCGCCCGTGTTGAAGTGCTGGTGGAACCAGAAGTAGGGAGGCGAAACGACCGAGCCGGCCTTCCAGTCGATCTTGACCGTATCGTCTGTCTCTTTGAGGCCTTTCCTCCCGGCGAGCGAAAATCCTTTGCCATTGAGCGTGAGGATGATCGCTTCATAAGGATGGCGATGACCGAGCTTGTACGTAGCAACCGGAAACTCCGAGACGTGCGGCTCGAGGATCGTATTGCCGCCCATTTCCCAGAACACGCTCTCGTTTCCTTTGCCGCGTTCTTCCCACGGGATCACAGTCGTAGTGCGTATGTCTTTGACGAAATTTGTCTTCCACCAGCGCTTTTGCGTCTGTTTTGAATTGCCGTAATAGTTCTCAGCGGCGTTAAAGCGATCCGCGAACTCGTTCTTCGACTCGTTGATAAATCCGAGACTGCCAAAGACCTGAAGCATGAAGGGAAAGGTCGTGACGGCCAGGATTCGTGCGGGATGCGCCGAATCATCGTTGAAATGGCGGTGTGACACGTTCAATGGAACGGTGAAGAGACTCCCCTCGGCCCAATCGAATTTCTGCGGATTCGTTCCATGGCCGACTGTGGTATGTCCGCGGCCCTTCAAGACATAGAGGAGCTGTTCATAGAGGTTGCGGCGCGGAACGAGCGCTTTCCCTTCCGGGATCTCGAGGATCACGCCGTCCATGTGGACGTTTCCCGAGAAATTCAGATACAGCCCCTTGCCGCCGATCTGCGGCCAGGGCTGCGCTTCCTGATCGCGAGCGTCGTAGATCGAGTAACCCTCGACCATGGGAACGCGGCTCTTCCGGATCCAATCGCGATAGAAGTCCCGTTCGAGACGTCCGCCGCCGCCGATGTTGGCCGGGCTGTATTTCGGATTATCGGCATCCGATCCAGTCGTCGTCTTCTGTGACTTCGGCGGACTCGCCGTCTGCGCCATCGCGGCTGCGGAAATCATCGACAGCCCTGCTCCGGCCGCGGCAATCCGCTCCACGAATGCGCGCCGCGTCACGGCGCCGCTCTGCAGTTCGTCGAGAAATTCGCTCATCGCTCTCCTCCCTGTTTTGGCTTCATCCGGTTTTCGACGCCGTTCTTACGGAGCTCCGCCTCGAAGATCTCGCGAATGGTTGGATCTTCATCCTCGTACTCGATCAGGTTGCCGCCCTTGCGGATGCTGGTCTTTCCGAGACGATGCGTGCGCCCGCCGCCGCCGAGGGCGCGCATGAACCATTTGCCATCGCCGCCCCAGGTGGCGGCCAGATAGCGCGCCGGATCATGGCTGGTGTTGAAGTGCTGATGGAACCAACCATCGGGCGGCACAAACAGACTCGCCTCGGTCCATTCGAGCCGGACGTGATTTGCGGCGTCTGAGAATTTCGGCGACCCTTTCCACATCAGCGTGTATCCGGTCCCATTGAGCATGACCACGTGCGAGCCTGGTCCGTGACGATGCGCCTTCTTGTACGTGCCCACTTCGAACTCGGAGATGTGTGCCTGCATCGTGTTGTCGGCGAGCTGGAGCTCGATCCTCGAGTTTCCGGCGCCGCGTTCCTTTACGACTTTCAATCCGATCGTGCGCGCGTCCGGGACGAAGCCACTGTCCCACGTGAATACTCCGCCGGAGATCTCACTCGTGGCCGGATCGGTGTCCTTGTGCCGGAGATGACTTTCTCCAGCGCCGAAGAAGTCGGTCTCGCCGCTGTAGCGATCCGTGAACATGTAATCGTTATTGAAGACGAAGTCGGTGTTGTGAAAGAGGTCGATGACCACAGGCGCATTCGTAATGGCGAGGAGGCGCGCCGGCCCGGTGCCGCGGTTGATGTGTTGCCGCCACGTATTGAGCGGCGGGCCGATCACTGAGCCGGCTTTCCAGCGGACGATTTGCTTTGCGCCGGGTTTGGTCCAGATCAGAGTCTCGCCTTCTCCGCCGAGGATGTAGACGACCTCTTCGAACAGATACCGCTGCGCATTCGTCTTACCACCTGCCGGAATCTCGCAGACATATCCGTCATTGACTCCTTCGCCGCCCTTGAGATCAATGTATGCGCCCGATACGCCTATGCGCTTCCACGGCTGCACCTCGAGCGCGCGAAGATTCGCAATGCCATAGTCCTGATACAGCGGAACGCCTTCGCCTTTTCGGAATTGCTCGTAGGGATTCAGATTGGTCTGATTCGGATCGACGTGTTTCTCGACGGGTTCATGATGATGATGGGCGGCGGCCGGCGCGGTCTTCGGCTTCTTCTGCTCGTCCACCGATGCCAGCACCGCTTGTGTCGCGAGCAGACCGAAGCCCAGCGCAGATGCGCGCTCGACGAATTCGCGGCGCGAGATTCTGCCCTCGCTGTATCTGCGAACGTAGTCTTGCATTTCCTTCATGCGACGGCCCCCAACCAGAACCACCAGCAGCCGAAGGCCACGCTGCCCAAACCGGCGGCCAATTGAATGCCGCCTCGGAAAGCGCTGAAGCGCGTCGCGAACAGAAGAAGCGGAAGACTCATCAGCGCCGTCAACATCATCATTCCGGCCGCCGAACCGAGTCCGAGCATGCCGATGTACAGCAGGCCCGCGGCCGCGGACGACGTCGCGCCGACCGCGATGATCGCCAGTCCTGCGCTGCCGGCCAGTCCATGAGCGACGCCGATGGTGAACGGCCGCAGCCCGAATCCGAGAATGTGGCGATGGGTGTGATCGACGTGCTTCTCGTGGGCGTGATGCTGATGGAGGTGCACGTGTTCATGACCGTCATGGCTGTGACGGTGCGCGTGAATCGTCCACTCTTTCAGACCGCGCCGGATCGCCACGACGCCGAGGATCACGAGCATGACGGCGACGCCGCCTTCGAGCGATCGAGCGATCGAGTCGGGGACTTTGAGCTTCAGCGCGAGAAGTGCGCCGCTCGCAGCCATCAGCGACAGAGCGTGGCCGAGACCCCAGAACGCGCCGACCATCGACGAGCGGATCACGCTTCGCTGTTCGCTGGCGATCGTCGACACCGCCACGACGTGGTCGGGATCGAGCGCATGACGAATCCCGAATACGAAGCCGATTCCACCCGCGGTCCAGATGAGTCCATCCATCGTTTTTTGTAACCTCTTTCTTATCGAAGCCCGATCAACGGCCAATAGAGCGGTACGAGCAGCAACAGAATCAGCGTCTGCACAATGGAAAGAGCGATGCCGACGCGGAACATGTCGCGGCTGTCGAAATATCCGAACGAAAAACCGACAACGAGCACTGCCGATTGAAAAACGAAGATCTTCGCGCCCACGGCGAACGTCCACATCATTCCGATCGTCAGCGGGTCGAGACCATGCGTACGCGCGTACTGCAGCAGCACGGGAAGCGACGTCGAGATCATCGCCACTTCATCTCCGAGAAAGATGTGGTAAGCGAAGGCGGTCCCGGAGATCACCAGTGTCGAGCTATAGATGTTGCTCAGATACGGCTCGATGGACACGATCATCGCGTTGCTGAGGACATCGAGCGCTTTGGTCTCGCGCAGAACGTCACTCATGCTGAGCGCCGCGGCCACAAAGAAGATCGGCAGATAGTTGAGGCGCCGGACATCCGGCACCGTCAGCACGCCGATGCGCGGCAACGTGGCGGCCAGGCCGATCCCCAGACCGATCATTGCCGGCGAGATCCCGTGAATGAAGTCGGTCATCCATAAGATGATGGCGATCGACATCAGGGCGGCGGACTTCTTTTCGAGCGTGCTCCACGGCCCCATCTTCCGAACTTCTTCGTCGAGATATTTCGGGCCGCCGGGAAGACTGGGCTGCTCGGGCGGATAGAGCCAGAGCACGAGTCGCCACGCCACGAAAATCGTAATGAGGTCGCACGGAAGATAAGCGAGCAGCCAGCGACTCCAGAGGACCTCGACCTGCCCGATCTTCTCAATGAGGCCGCGCGCCGTAATGGAAGCTGCTCCAGCGATGATCATTTTGTCGAAAATCGTCGCTGTATAGGTGAGGATGATGAACATCCCGCGGCCGATGTTGGAGCCCGGGCCTACGCCAAACGCCTCGATGAGACCGAGAGCCACGGCCGCCATGAGAACGACGCGCGCGATCCCCGACGGCACAAGAAACGTGAGCAGAAAATCAGAGATGATCAGGCCCAGGAGAAGCTGTGCGTATGTGTGACCCATTCGGCGCATCACGAGATACGCGAGCCGGCGCGCCAGGCCCGACTTCGTGGCCATCATCCCGAAGAGCATCGCTCCGAACAGGAACCATGTCGTCGAGTTGGAGAAACCGTCGAAGGCGACTTCGAATTTGGTCACCTTCAGCGCCCAGCACAGAAAGCAGCCGATCAATCCGACGATGGCGTGATCGTGTGCCTGCGTGATCCAGGCGATGATCATGGCCAGCGAGATCGCCATCGCATGTTGTGCCGGCGGAGCGAGGTTCAGCGGAAGAAACCAGAAGACGATCGGCACGACGATGCATAGGACTCGACCCCAGATGACGAGCGACCGCGGAGGGCGCAGCTCGAACGTTGCTGGCTGGACGGCGGGCTCGAGCGGCGTCGCCATCGTCTCAGTGGTCAAGCAGACCCCCGTTGCGTAAGACGTCGTCGAGAATCCGCTCTCTCCCGCCGTCCAGTGGCGTAAGAGGCAGCCTTACCTCGGAATTGGAGAGCAACCCCATGCGGGCCATCATGTATTTGAGGGGAATCGGATTGCTGTCGAGAAAAATCGCCTGAGCGATCG
>DASXRT010000160.1:0-4438 GCA_036506455.1 Thermoanaerobaculia bacterium | reverse complement strand
ATCCGATCCGCGACAGCGACGCTCGAAGCACGGCTCGTCGATTTCATGAGGCGCTTTCCGGGATCGGCGGGCGAGCGACAACCTGTGCACACGGTTTACGGCGGTGCACATCTCTTCAAATTCGACACGCCGAAAAAGCTCGGCGAGGTTGCGCTCCGATTTCTCCAGGAGTACGGACGCGATGCGCGGACGTTCGCCAATGCCATCGGTGTCCCGGAGAAGCTCGCCGAGCGCATCTGGCAGCGCGTCAACGAGAAGTTGAAGCGCGAGCCCGTCGAAGACTTCCGCATCGACTTCGAAGATGGCTACGGCAATCGTCCTGATGACGAAGAAGACGGTCACGCAGAAGCGGCGGCGAGGGAAGTCGCGCGGGGGATGCGCGAGCGGACCCTGTCGCCGTTCATCGGCATCCGCATCAAGCCGTTCACGCAGGAGCTGATACGCCGCTCGATCCGCACCTTCGACATCTTTCTGACCACACTTCTCGGCGAAAGCGGAGGGAAGCTTCCCGGCGGCTTCGTCGTCACTCTGCCGAAGATTCAGTTGCCGGAGCAGGTGACCGTGCTGGCCGATCTGTACGACGCCATCGAGCCGCGTCTGGGCATGTCGCCGCGGACGCTGAGACTCGAGTTCATGATCGAGACGACGCAATCGATTCTCGACGAGCGCGGTCAATCGAATCTGCCGAAGTTTCTCGATGCCGCTCGCGGGCGCGCGGTGGCGGCGCATTTCGGCACGTACGACTACACCGCGAGCTGCAACATCACCGCCTCGGAGCAGCGAATGGATCACCCGGCCTGCGATTTCGCGCGGCACAACATGCAGGTCGCTTATGCCGGTACGGGCTTGTGGCTCTCCGATGGCGCTACGAACATCATGCCCATCCCTCCCCATCGCGGAGACAAGTTGTCGCGTGAGCAGATCGAAGAGAACGTCAGCACCGTTTATCGCGCGTGGCGGCTGCACGTCGATCACATCCGGCACTCACTCGTTCACGCGTATTACCAGGGATGGGACCTGCATCCCGCGCAATTGCCGACGCGCTACGCCGCGATCTACGCGTTCTTTCTCGAAGGACTGCGGCTCGCGACCGAGCGGCTGCGCAATTTCATGGATAAGGCCGGACAGGCGACGCTGATCGGCGACGTGTTCGACGATGCGGCAACCGGTCAGGGTTTGCTCAATTACTTCATTCGCGGGATCAACAGTGGCGCGCTCAGCGAAGACGAAGCGCTGGCGACCGGGCTCACGCTCGATGAGCTGCGCAGCCGATCGTTCGTGAAGATTTTGAAAGGGCGCCGCGAAAAAGCAGCGCCGCCGAAGTCGGCGGCGCCACACTCCTAAATCTCTTCGTCGTTACGGGCCTCAAACTCGGCCTCGCTCGCCTCGAATCGACCCAGTCCTTCTTGAACACGGCCGGTGAGGCGCTCGGCCTTCCCTTCAATTTTCAAACTCTGATTGTGTGTGACCTTCCCCCAGGCTTCTTTGATGCCGCCCTTCATCTGATGAAGAAGACCTTTTCCGGTGTGCTTGACCGCGGCTTCGGCCGCAACTTCGGCAGGAGTACGACGATATTCGTTTTCCATTGCCGATGCTCCTTTCACTAATATTTATTAGCAACGGATGTGCCTCGGCTTTGCCAAAGCTAAGAGCCTCGATATGTTGAATATCCGAACGGACTGAGCAGGAGAGGAACGTGATAATGCTGAGTCGGATTGTCCACAACGAACACGATCGACACCTCGGGAAAAAAACCGCCCGGGTTGTAGTCGGCAGTGGAAAAGGTGAGCCGGTAGACGGCTTCCTCGAGCTCGATTCGCTCAGTGAGCGTGCGCAAGCGACCGTCTGCGTCGGTTACGCCGTGGCCAATGATTTCCCACTCATCGCGAAGAATCGAAAGCGTGACTTCGACGCCCTGCGCCGGCCGTCCCTTCGACGTATCGAGTACGTGCGTGGTGATTCCCGCCATCAGAGCACCAGCTTCTCCAGCCGCAGGGTCGTGATCTTGCGCTGTTCGTCGGCGGCCACGCGCAATTCGGTGTCAGCGTCGTTCTGCATTCGCCGTCGAACGTCATCCAGCATCTCGCCGGCGCTGCGGCCGGTGGCGCAGACGAGATAGATGTGTCCGAACTTCTGTTCATAATCGCGATTTGCCTGCGCCAGCGCGTTCATGGTTTCCGTGGACGCAGAGCGCGTTCCTGATTGCTCATCCGCCGTCCACCGCGCGCCCGTCTTCTTCTCGCCGATGCGCGGGTGCGCGTGAAATGCTTCCATCCAATCCTCGCTGCCGAGCTTCGACCAGATGCGCTCGGCCGCCGCCGTGAGCTGGTTCCAATCGTTGAACGGACGCGCTTGCGACACAGCCTCGATCCACTTCGACGATCCGCAGCAGCTTCTCAGATCGCGTTCCGGATCGGCGAGCGTATTGATGTAGCGCACGACCGCTGCATGACGACCGTTCTCGGTCACCTTTCCCCACACTCGCAGACGACTGACGCCACCGTCGGGAAAAACATTCATGCGCAGATGCGTGAACGGCCCGCGCGCCATCAGCTCATCGACGAAGAAGTGACGCGTATGCGCGTGGAGTCTCGTGCGCGGGAGGAGATCGGTCCACGTTTCGCCATCCGCCGAGCCTTCGAGCGACGCCGTATCGGGATAGTTGCCCTTGAAATGGTTCGTGTCGACTTCGATGCGGTGAACGATCGCTTCCGTCGCCAGCTTCACGACGACCCAGTCGTGACCCGGTCCGCGGCGGCGGCGCGTCTCCCAGCCGTCGCTCATGTTGAGCGCGCGGCCGGGCATGATCAGATTGTTCTTCGGGCCGAAGAACATATCGCTGCAGGCGAGCACCTCGCCGCCGTTTTCGACAGCCGCGAGATCGATCTCGCCGCCGAGGCCGCCGTGGCGATGCCAGTCGGGGGCAGGCTCGCCGTGCACGCGCAGCCGCGCCACGCCACCGTCAGGATAGATATTGAATCGAAGATGCGTCACTGCGAAGGGCGCGTCGAGCGTGAACTTGTTCTCGCTGTCGCCCTGCAGTTTCGTCTGCGAGAGGAGTGATTGCCAGTTCGCACCGAGAAGCTCATCGACGGATGCGAGCGGGGACATGGACGCGCCATCGATCGAGCATGATTCTGGAAAGTTTCCGCGGAAGAAGCCCGTGTCGACCACGACACCTCGCACCACGCCGCGCGCACCCAGCCGCAGGATGGCGAAGTCGTGGCCGGGCGTGCGCCGCCGTCGCGATTCCCATCCGTCCATCCATTTGCCGCGATCGGTGTACTCGTGTTCCTTCCAGACCGGTTTGGCCTGCCTGATGAGATTTTCCTTTTCGGCAAAGAAGTCGTCGTTGGCGTAGAGCACGCTCCCGCCGAGCCGCTCACCGGCGAGATCGACGAGATCGCGAAAGTCGGGCATCGCGCGTTATGGTAGCCGACGCAGCCACTGGCCGCGCGCATCGCCGCCGTGTCGGCCGTTTTCGTAAATCGGTTCGCCGCGCAGCCAGGTCGCCTTCACCACGCCGCGCAGCGTCTCACCTGCATACGGCGTGACTTTGTGCCGATGCTCGATGATCGACGGCTCGACGACGAACGTCTCCTCGGGTGACCAGACGACGAAGTCGGCGTCGAATCCTGGAGCGATTGCGCCTTTGCGAGCGAGATTGGCGAGCCGCGCCGGACCTTCGCAGATCCAGCGCGCGAGATCCTGCAGCGAATGACCGCGCTTCTCAGCCTCGGTCCAGACGATCGGCAGGACGAACTGCACCGACGAGATGCCACCCCAGGCCTTCATGAAGTCGTGACCTTTGAGGTGTGGTGTGCACGGCGAGTGATCGCTGACGACGAGATCGAGCAGCCCTTCCTCGAGTCCGCGCCAGAGCCGCTCGCGATTCTCGTGATCGCGAATGGGCGGCGCGCATTTGAACTCGCAGCGGCCGGGAGGCACCTGCTCCGCTTCGAGATGGAGGTAATGCGGCGTCGTCTCGGCGGTCAGCGGGAGCTCGCGCCCGCGACGCAGGATGTCGAGCGCATCGGCGGAAGACAAGTGCACGATGTGAATCCGCGCGCCGGTTTCCCGGCACACGCGCAGCAGCAGCTCGATCGCCTGATCTTCCGCAGCCGCCGGCCGCGATTGCAGATACGTTTCATATGACGCCGGATCGCCGGACGGACGCGCATTCTCGATCGGTCCCGGCAACTCCGCGTGAACGAGAAGCGGCGCGCCCGTACCAGCCAGCTCGCTCGCTGCCTCGCGCAGTTGTTTCTCATCGACATTCGGGAATTCATCAACGCCGGAGTGCACGAGAAAGCACTTGAATCCCAAGGCGCCGCTGTCGAGCATGCGTCGAAGCTCAGGGCGATTGCCGGGGATCACTCCGCCCCAGAGGCCGGCGTCGACGCGGAGCTTTCCCCTCATCGCATTCGCCTTGAGGTGC
>DASXRT010000159.1:0-4881 GCA_036506455.1 Thermoanaerobaculia bacterium | reverse complement strand
GGCGCCGCAGACGTGCAGATGCAGTCGCCGCCGGGCGCGCCACAACTGGCGATCCGCTTTCGTCACGACGCGCTCGCGCGATGGGGTCTCGCGCCGGGCGATGTGCTCGACACGATTCATACCGCTTACGAAGGAAGTGTGGCCGGGGAGATCTACGAAGGAACGCGATCGTACGAAGTGGCCGTGATGGTCGATCCCGCGCTGCGCCGCAACGTAGCGGCGGTCGGCTCGCTGCCGATTCGCAACGCGGCCGGCGTCTTTGTGCCGCTGCGCGATGTCGCCGACATCGTACAGACTTCCGGCCGCTATGTGATCCTGCACGACGGGGCCAAGCGCGTGCAAACCGTGACGTGCAACGTTGCTGGACGCGACGTCAACTCTTTTGTGGCCGAGGCCCGGCGGACCGTCGGAGCACGAGTCCCGTTGCGGCAGGGCACGTACGTACAGTTCACGGGCGCCGCGGAAGCTCAGGCGCGATCGCGCCGCGACCTGCTCGTGCACTCCACGATCGCCGGCATCGGCATCCTGCTTCTCCTGCTGATCGTCCTCGGCAACGTGCGGAATCTACTGCTCGTCGCCGTGAACCTGCCGTTCGCGCTCGTCGGCGGCGTCGTCGCGCTCTTCATCAGTCGCGGCGAGCTGTCGGTGGGATCGCTCGTCGGATTCGTCACGCTCTTCGGCATCACATTGCGCAACTCGATCATGATGATCTCGCACTACGACCATCTCGTCAGTGTCGATGGATTGGAGTGGAATCGCAGCACCGCGATCCGCGGCGCGTCCGAACGTCTCGTTCCCATTCTCATGACGTCGATCGTCACGGCTCTCGGACTGCTGCCCCTCGCGCTGGGAAGCGGCTCGCCCGGCCGCGAGATCGAAGGGCCGATGGCCATCGTGATCCTCGGCGGCCTCATCACATCGACTGCGCTGAACCTTCTCGTCCTGCCGGCGCTGGCGTTGCGTTACGGCCGATTCGAGCGTAGCGTGCGCCCATGAAATCGACGCTGTGTCTTCTCATCGCATTGCTGGCTTCGCCGATTCAGGCCGGCTATCACGTCGTCCGCCACATCGCCGTGGGAGGGGAGGGCGGGTGGGATTACCTCACCGTCGATGATCCGCTGCACCGTCTGTTCGTCTCTCATTCGACCGAGGTGGATGTGATCAACATCGCCAGCGGCAAGAAGGTGGGCGTGATCGACAAGCTCGAAGGCGTTCACGGCATCGCCCTCGCGCATGACCTGGGTCGCGGCTTCATCACGAATGGGCGCTCCGGAATGGTCACCGTCTTCGAGCTGTCAACGCTGAATCGAATCGCCGACTGGAAGACGACAGGCGACAATCCCGACGCGATTCTCTACGACCGAGCCAGCGGCCGGCTGTTCACGTTCAACGGACGCGGACAGAACGCCACCGTCTTCAACGCGAAGAGCGGCGAGGTGGTGGCGACAATTCCGCTGGAAGGGAAACCCGAATTCTCCGTTGCTCGCGGCGACGGCATCGTCTATGTGAACATCGAAGACAAGAGCGAGATCGCGGAGATCGATGCGAAGAACGCGAAGGTCCTGCGACGCTGGTCGCTCTCTCCCTGCGAGTCGCCGAGTGGCCTGGCGTTCGATATCAAGAGCGACCGGCTCTTCAGCGTGTGCGAGAACAAGTTGATGGCGGTGAGCGACGCGAAGGCGGGAAAAGTCCTGACGACACTTCCGATCGGCGCAGGCACGGACGGCGCCGCGTTCGATTCCGGCAGACACGTCGCCTTCAGCTCGAATGGCGCGGACGGCACGATCACGGTCGTGCGCGAGGTCTCGCCTGACAAGTTCGAGATCGTGGATACCATCCAGACTGCGCGCGGGGCCAGAACGATCGTCCTCGACGAGCGGTCGCATCACCTGTTCGTTCCTACAGCAAAATTCGGCGCGACACCGACGCCGACCCCGGAGCGCCCGCGCCCGCGTCCGAGCGTCGAGCCAGGCACATTTGAAGTGCTGGAGGTGGCGCCGTAAGACTCCGTTTCGCCGCCTGTCTCGCGATCGTGATCCTGCAGATGATGCAGGCTGGGGCGGGGCTCGCGCTCGCGCGCCGCCATTCCTCCGCTCATTGTTCGCGATGTTGTGGGACCGATGTCTGTCCGATGAAGTCGGCGCACGGCTGCCGCATCGGATCGTGTGCCGATCACGACGTCCTGATCATCGCGCCGCGACCCGCGGTACTCACCGTGCGGATCGCGTCGCGTACGCTCTCGTCGCAAACCGTTCGCTCGGAGCTCGTGGTTGCTCCGCTGCGCGACGGCTTCGATCGCCGGCCCGAACACCCTCCTCGATTCTTCTGAAGGCCTCCGCAACTTTCGAATCAAGGAGGAATCCGATGAGACGTGTCTCATCCGCCATTGCTCTACTTCTCTTCGCCGCATCGCTGCGCGCGAGCTGCGGCTCGTCGTCGTGCCCGATCGATCTCAACGCGTTGAACGCGCCGGTCACCGGTCAGATCGGCTTCGATCTCTCATTCCAGTACATCAATCAGAATCGTCCGCGCATCGGAACGCACTCGGCGTTCGTCGGTGAGATTCCGACGGACCACGACGAGGTCAAGACGACCAATCGCATCGCCACGGCGCTGCTCACCTATGCAGCGACGAACAATCTGCAACTCACTCTCGCCGTTCCCTGGGTCTCGCGATCGCATCTGCATTTCACGGCCATCGACGGCGAGAGCACCGTGAATGGCTCGTTTCCGGAGTCGTGGAAGTTCGACGGCGTCGGCGACATCGTGCTGCAGTCGCGCTACCGGTTTGTGGCGAACAGCCGGGCCACGTCAGGAGGTCTGTGGCTGATCACCGGTGTGAAGCTGCCGACCGGCTCTCACGACAAGCGCAATGCCCTGGGCGATATCGCTGAGATCACGCTGCAGCCTGGAAGCGGAACGACGGACGGCATTCTCGGCTTGTCATGGCAGAGCGGGATCAGCCGTCCGAGCGGGCTGTCCGGACCACTCGGTCATTACGCGGTGATCCCGTTTTTCGTTTCGGCCACGTATCAGGCTCGTGCCGGCGACGTCGACGGCTACCGCCTCGGAAACGAGTTACAGGTCAGCTCCGGCACTGCGATTCCGATCTCGGATTCGGTCGTCGCGCTGCTCCAGCTCAACGGCCGCGTGCGCGAGAAGGATCGCATCGTCAGCGGTCCACCCGAAGAAGACACCGACTTCACGGGCGGGAAGTATCTCTACGCGAGCCCCGGCGTCCGGTTCGACGTTCGCGGCGTCGGCGTGTACGCGATCGTCCAATTGCCGCTCTACCAGAACGTCAACCGCCTGCAGCTCACCTCGAGATCGAACTGGATCGTGGGGTTACAACACCGGTTTCACTGACCTCCTCGAAATGGGCGATTCGCGGTCTCGCGAATCGCCCAAGCGAGGCCGGAGTCATCCGGCCCACTCATCGAGGCGCGCTGCAACATTGAGCGCGCGCTCGGCGTGCCGTCGCGTATTGCGGTAGTCCTTCTGCTCCACTTCCTTCTTCATGTTCTTGACGTGCGTCCGCAGTTCCTCGGCCGCGCGAAGAGGATGCTTTTCGGCGGTTGCCGATTTCACGTTCGCATAGATGCGATTGGCCAGGGTGTCGGCCTCGTTCGCGACCTGCTTCCACGATTTGTCGCTGAGCTTCGCCGACGTCTTCACGCCCGCGAGAATCGACTCCAGCCGCTGCACGTCGCGCTCGACGCGCGCGATCTGTTTCGCCTGCACCTTTGAGGGCTTCGTCTCGGTCTTCGCCTTTGACCGATGAAGGTACTTACTGATGCCTGCCTCAGCGCCGGCGGGTATGAGGGCGATCGCCGCAGAGATCAGTACAGCCGAGCACAACTTGAACATGAATGCCTCCTCCGGAGCGATTTTGCGCGCTCCCGGCTTCCATCTGTGTGGCCTTCATCACATCCGCCCGCAAACGGCGAGAGGTGTATGGTTTCCGGCCAGTGGAGGCCTGATGTACGAGAAGACGCTCTTCGCCGGCTGGGGCGACATGGACTTCAACTCCCACATGCGGAACACCGCATATCTCGACAAGTCCGCCGATCTCCGCATGATCTTTTTCGCCGAGAACGGGTTCCCGATGTCGGAGTTCGTCCGCCGAAGAATCGGGCCGGTGATCATGCGCGACGCGCTCGAGTACTTCAAGGAGGTCGGACTTCTGGACGACGTGAAAGTCACGCTCGCTCTGGCGGCGATGTCAGACGACGGCAGCCGCTTCGAGATCCGCAACGACTTCTACAATGCGAAGGGGAAGCTCGCGGCGCGCGTGACGAGCGCCGGCGGCTGGCTCGATCTCGCCACGCGCAAGCTGGTCGTGCCGCCAGGTGAGCTGCTCGACGTCATGCGCGAGATGCCGAAGCTGGACGATTACCGCGTGCTTGGATCGAGTGGTCAATAGCTGATGGACGACGCTATACGAATTGTTTCCGACATGAATCAGCGCATCTGGGACGCGCTCGCAAAAGCTCTGGATGATTTGAGCGAAGAGGAGATCGATTGGCGTCCGCTTCCGGAAGCCAACTCGATCAACCTCATCGTGAGACATCTCCGCATCGAAGCGGAATGGCACCTGGCCGGCCTGGAGCGCGGAGAACCGATGCCCACCATCGCGGCGGCGGCACCTCAGGAGGCAATCGACGCTGTCCCTTTGGATTTTGCAGAGAACTTCAAACAACTCGAGAAGCTGTACACGCGTTTTCTGCAGGTTCTGCGCAGCTCGACGCTCGTGTCTCTACAGCAGCGGACCGCAGCCGCGTACGGAGAAGCGGCGAAAAGTGAAGATCGGAGGTATCTGCTGGCGTATCACCAGGCTCTGCACGCGGCGATGCACTGTGGTCAGATCCGGATGATCCGCAA
>DASXRT010000158.1:0-10520 GCA_036506455.1 Thermoanaerobaculia bacterium | reverse complement strand
CGCCTTCAACAACGCGAGCGATCACGTCCGCGTCGTCGCACTCCTCTCGCCCACCTGCGGCTTCTGTCAGAAAGGGCAGCGCGTCGTGCGGTCGGTCTTCACGAAGTATCCGAACGACCAACGGCTGCGTGGCTTCGTGGTCTGGGTCCCGATGCTGCCGAGCGACAACGCGACCGCCGCGGGTGTGCAGGCCGGGAGCTTCGTCGACGCTCGCATGGCGCAGCAGTGGGACGGCAACCGCTCAGCGGGGAAGCTCGTTGCGAAGACGCTCAGCCTCAAAGGCGATGCGTGGGACGTGTACCTGCTCTACGCGCCGGGGGTGAAGTGGACCGGCGACGAGCCGCCGACGCCGACCTTCTGGATGCACCAGCTCCGCGCCGAAACCGGCGCCGATCAGCGCGTATGCCTGAACCCGGCGGTGTTCCTCGGCAAGGTCGCAAACCTCCTGGCCGAGCGGAAGGCGGGCGCGTGAACTGCTGCGACATCAAGAAGCCGGGCACGACCACACCCGACCGGTGCGCAAGCTGCGCCAACGTGGGAACACGCGTCGATCCAATCACGCTCAAGGCGCTGTTGACGAGCGACACGCTGCGCCGTGGCATTCCGAGCGCGCCCCGTTTCTGTGCGACGGAGCATTGCTCGATCGTCTACTTCGACAACGAGGCCGGCGTCACGTTCTCCGAGTCCGAGGTGACGGTGCGCGTGCACGCGAAGCATCTGACCGACGGGCGTGTGCCCGTCTGCTACTGCTTCGAGTACAGTCCTTCGACCATCGAGCAGGAGATCGCGCGCGACGGATCGAGTAGCGCGCGTGCAACGATCACGCGCGAAGTGCAAGCGGGTCATTGCGCGTGTGAAGTGCGAAACCCGAAGGGCACCTGCTGCCTCGGCGACGTCGCGCGCGTCGAACAGCAACTGCGCGATCTGGCGCAGGTAGGGGGGTGAAGAGTGGCGAAACGAAAGGCAGCGGCGAACCCGCAGGAGTACCTCACGCCGGAAGCGCAGAAGGGGCTCGCGGATCGCCTCGCGCGCGCCGAAGGGCACGTGCGGAGCATTCGGCAAATGGTCGTCGATCACCGCTGTGCGGACGAGATTCTGATTCAGATTGCGGCCGTCAAGGCGGCGTTGAACCAAACGGCCGCCTCGCTCATCGATAGTGAGATGCGATCCTGCGTCGAGACGTGTATGGGCGGCAGTTCCGAGGACCGGCTCGCGCGCGTGACGAAGGCGCTCTCCGCGGTCTTGAAGTCATCGTGAGACAGTAACAATTGGAAGCACGCTCGCCCGTTGGGGTTTGAATCGAACTGTTGAGGCTGGCGGCGCATTGTGGACGATTTTCGAACCATCGTGATTGCGGTGTGACAATCAGACTGTGAAAGGATTCTCGACCACTACTCCACCGATGGACCGGCCGTGTTGGAAGTTCTCGGAAAGCAGCCTCTTTGCTCCTGCGAGCACGGCAGTTTGAACGATGAGCGCATCCCAGAAACTGAGTTGATGGCGCTGCTCGAGAAACGAGGCGGTAACCACATCGTCGGCAGTCAACGGTTGGATGGTCCAAGACGAGTAGCCGCGAAGAAGTTCGCGAGCAACCTCGCGAGTGACAGCACTGCGCAGTTTGCGTGTGACCGTGCTGTAGAACTCCTGCAGAACCTGAATGCTCAGCACTCCCGATCGCGCGTCCAGGATCTCTGCGACCGCGTTGGCGGCGATGCGCTGCTTGGCTCCAGCGTCAGCGTCGTGAGCATAGACAAGGACGTTGCTATCGACGAAGACCTTTTCGATCATGGAGTTCCTCTCGGCTGGGACGTGCGCCACCCAGCCGGAAGGGCGGTTTCTTCAGGTGCTGGAGAATCTGGTCCCGCGATTCGTTGTAACGATCGGCCTCAGCGACCATCTGTTCGATCTGTTGCGCCACCAGTCCGCCGATCGAGATTCCGCGCTCGGCAGCGATGATCTTTGCTCGGCGAATCGTGGCCTCGTCGAGCTGAATTGTGAGATTGCGTCTGGCCATGCACGTATTTTACGTGCTGCACGTAGAGTACGTCAAAGAGCGGTCAGAGGTGCCGAGAACGTTTGGCGGGGAGTGCGGCTGCGGGGCTTGGCGGGGCATCTGGGACGATTTTCGAACCGCTCTGCTCGCCGCGTGAGATGCGCAGTGGACGACTCAATGCTCGAACCAGTTTGTGCCGCGAAACGGCGAAGGAGCATTGTCAAAACGGCTCAGCGCCTGCCGACGGCGTGTCTGCGCGGGACGATCTTCATCGCGAACACAGCGTTGCGTATGGCAGCGTACACCGTGCCGTCGATGCCGACGCTGAGTATGTTGATGCGATCAATCGACGTGTCAATCGAGATCGGCGCCTCGTGAATCTGATCGCCGTCGATGCGCGTCCAACTCCTGGCTCCGTCAAGCGACTGAAACACGCTTCCGCTGTCGCCGCCCGCATAGAGAATGGCGCTGTTGGCGGGATCCGCAGCAAAGCTCCAGAGTTCTGACGACGACGTTCGCAACTGGCCGCGGTTTTCCCACGTCACGCCGCCGTCTGTGCTCGCGCGCATGGTGTATTCGCGGTCGGAGTTGGGCGGTCGCGAAGGGTCATCGATTGCGAAGTAGAGCGTCGACCGCTGGGACGAGTCGATGGCCACGATCCAGCGACTCGGTTTGCCGTCGATCGATTCCCACGTGTTCCCGCTGTCGCGGCTTCGATAGACCGGTTGGGTCCAATAGAAATACGGTCCGCCGCCGTGTGCCCATGATGTCACGTAGACAGCCGACCCGAGATCGCTTGCCCCCCAGCCGTGAAAGTTCGGGTTACCGGCAGTGTAGCCATTCACCTTCCACGTCTTCCCGTGGTCGTTGCTCACGGAGATCCACTGATTGCCGTAACAGACACCCGAGTACATCCGATCAGGGACGCGACGATCAAAAAGAAGAAAATTGATTCCGGCGCTCGGCATGGGCAACCAGATCAAGCCGAGATCGACGCTGCAGTAGCCCGCTGCATCGCTGGCTGGCGCGCGAGAGCCGTCGACCAGCGCACAAATCTCGACGACGCGAAATGGATTGAACGTGAACGCCATCAAGCTGAGATCACTCACGCGCTGCCAGTGAAAACCGGCGTCGGTTGTTCGGTAGACGCCCGACGATGTTGCTGCAAAGGCGATCGCGGGAAGCGTTGGGTGTGCGGAAACCACGAAGACGCGCTCGAGCGGGAGATCGCCGCGTGTCCACGTCGCACTGGTCGCCGCGCCGGCGACGAACAACGTCGCAGCACCGACAACAGCCGCGAGGCAACGACGCATGGGACTTCTCCCCAGGATTATACGAGGCGTGACGGCAAGACATCCTGGAGCCCTGTCAGTTGCCGCGATGAACGCTGGCAAACAGGTTTGGCGGAGGAGGTGGGATTCGAACCCACGGTACGGTTTCCCGTACGGCGGTTTTCAAGACCGCTGCCTTCAACCACTCGGCCACTCCTCCGAGAAAACTGCGAACAGGTGAGCGCAAGTGTGAATTTCTACGGCAACACGTTGATATCGAGCGTGATCTTCAGCCGTAGCCGTCGATGCTCGCGCAACTCACTAAGGGAGAGATTCAGCGGGATGCTGACCTCCTTGACGAGGCCGTCGCTGGCGCGACGCTCGGGCGGCGGCGTGACGACAGTCGAAACCGTGCGGCGCGAGTCGAGTTGCGGAAGCGATTCGGCGATGCTTTCCGGAATCGGAATTTCGATGGACGTGGTTGGCACCTCCATCACGTCGTCGAACGGTCCGCTTTGTGTCTCACCGACCAGTTCCGTCGGGATCAGTGGAAGGCTCTCGTCGCCGGCGTCGCCGAAATCGAATTCCTGTTCACCCTCCGGCGACGGCGGTCGCTGCGCTGACAGCGGCAGGGTCTCGTCGCTGCTCACTTCCCACAACGCTTCCTCGGGCGTTGCCTGCCCGACGGTAGCGTTGAGGATCTGAATGTCGGCGGCGAGCGGCTCCGATCCTTCCAGCCCGTATTTCTTCACGAGGTGCGCGATCACCAGATGCGTGATTCCTTTCAACGTCTCTTCGACGCCGATGCCGGTGGTCGCGACCGACTCGTAATGCGGCGCATCGAGCTTGTTCAGTTCGCGCTCGAGGTCCGCGACCGGAAGAGCGCCCGGGAGATCGCGCTTGTTGTATTGGATGACGACCGGAATCTCGCGGATGCGGATGCCCTGGCGCTTCAGATTGTCCTCGAGGTTCTGCAGACTCTCGCGGTTCGCCTCCAGCGCTCCGTCCTGACTGTCGGCGACGAACACGATTCCATCGGCGCCTTTCAGGACGAGTTGCCGCGTGGAGTTGTAGTAAACCTGTCCGGGAACCGTGTAGAGCTGCAGCTTCGTGCGCATCCCGCGGATCTTGCCGAGGTCGAGAGGGAGGAAGTCGAAGAAGAGGGTGCGGTCGGTCTTGGTCGCCAGGGAGAGCATCTTGCTCTTACTCGTCGAAGGAAGAGACTCGTAGATGAACTGCAGGTTCGTCGTCTTACCGCACAAACCGGGGCCGTAATAGACGATCTTCGCCGTGATTTCTTTCGTCGCGTAATTGAAGAGGACCATGGTCGGTGCCTGAAATTGAGAGTAACGGCACCCCTCTACCCTGTCAATGAACGGACATATGATCCCGGCCGCGGAGGTCAGGATGAAACACGGCAGTCTCGCAGCCTTGGTGTGTCTGGTTCTTTCCGTTCCAGCAAACGGCGACGCGCCTGGTGTTTACGCCATAACGAACGGCGTGGTCCATCCGGTCAGCGGGCCGGAGATCAGCGGTGGCGTGGTGGTCATCCGCGTTGGCTTGATCGAATCGGTCGGCGCGGGCGTCGCCATTCCGGCAGATGCCACGACGATCGACGCGAAAGGCGGTCATGTCTATCCGGGACTCGTCGATGCGCAGACCTCAGCCGGCTTTGCGTCGCCTGCGCCCCGGCCGCGACGAGGTGAGGCAACGACGACGACAACCGAGCGTCGCGAGTCTGCTCCGGCGATCAATCCGACGCCCGCGTTCATTGCGCTCGAGAGTCTCAAGCTCAGCGACGACGACGCGGACGACTGGCGCCGCATCGGCGTCACGACGATCGTCACCGCACCGACCACCGACATCTTCAACGGCCAATCAGTCGTCCTCAACCTCGGCAGCGGGGAGCCGGCGGGCAACGCCATCCGCAGTCCCGCGGCGATGCAGATCTCCTTCAATCCGCGCCGGCGGTCGACATTTCCTGACTCGCTCATGGGAGTGATCGCATACCTGCGTCAGACATTTCTCGATGCGCAGCAGCACTCCGCGGCGTTGGCTGTGTATCAGCGGAATCCGGCGGGACTGACGCGGCCCGAATCCAGTCGGTCGCTCGATGCGCTGGCGCCGGTGATGCGTCGCGACTTGCCGATCGTCTTTCTGGCCGATAGCGAGGAGATGATCCGGCGCGCCCAGGCCATCGCGCGCGAATTCAATCTGCGCTACATCATCTCCGGCGCGCGCCAGGGTTACCGGATGGCCGGCGACCTGCGCGATGTGCCGGTGCTCGTGTCGGTGAAGTGGCCGGCCCCGCCGGCGACGAAGGAAGATCGCGAGGAGCAGCCGCTCCGCGTCATTCGCGATCGACAGCTCGCCCCGACGACTCCGTCCGTTCTCGCGAAGAGCGGAGTCTCGTTCGCGCTTGTCTCGGGCGCGGGAAAGGCGGGCGACTATTTCCGCGGCATCCGCAAGGCGATCGACAACGGGTTGTCCGCCGACGAGGCGTTGCGCGCGACAACGCTCGTGCCGGCGCGCATCTTCGGCGTCGATCGGCAGCTCGGAACGTTGGAACGCGGGAAGATCGCGAACGTCATCATCAGCGACAAGCCGATCTTCGCGAAGGACGCCAAGGTGATGCGAGTGCTCGTCGACGGCCGCGAAGTGCGTCTCGCAGAGAAAGAGGAAGCCGAGACCGCCGCCGCATCGCCCGCAGAGGGAACATGGAACCTCACCGTTCGGATGCCGAGCGGCAGCGTGTCGATCGTCGTGACCTTGCACGTCGAAAACGGACGCGTCACCGGGAACTTCTCCGGCGACCGCGGTTCCGGCGATATTCGTGATGGGACGTTCGACGACTCGACGCTCGAGTTCACGATCTCGGTGAAGAGCGATGCCGAGGCGGGCGACTGGACGTTCCACGGCACGGTTCGCGACTCGAATATCACCGGCAACGTCACCACGAACCTGGGCACATTCGAATTCAGCGGGAGCAAATCGAGATGAAAAAGATTGCTGCGCTCACGTTACTCATCGCTGTTTCAGCGATCGCGCAGGAGCACGTCACGGTCATCCGCAATGCCACCGTGCTGACGATCACGAACGGTCGGATCGAACACGGCAGCGTCGTCATGCGAGGATCGAAGATCGCCGCGGTCGGACCGGACAGCTCGATCAGCGTTCCTGCTGGAGCGGCGGTGATCGATGCCGCCGGCAAGTTCGTCATGCCGGGCATCATCGATTCGCATAGTCACACGGCCGTCGAAGGCGCCGTCAATGAAGGATCGTTGGCGAACACGGGAATGGTACGTATCGCCGACGTCATGACCGCGGAGGAGATCGCCGCCTATCGCCAGCTTGCCGGAGGCACGACCACGGCGCTCATCCTTCATGGATCGGCGAATTCGATCGGCGGCCAGAGCCAGATCGCCAAATGGAAATGGGGGAAGCCGGTCTCCGAGTGGCCGATCAAAGACGCACCGCGAACGATCAAGTTTGCGCTGGGCGAAAATCCGAAGAGCGCGAATTTTCGTCCGCCGGAGGGCGTGCCGCGGCAGTATCCAGCTACGCGCATGGGCGTCGAGGAAGTGATCCGCACATCGTTCACCGATGCGCGTGACTACCTCGCGAAATGGGATGAGTACGAGGCCAAGCAGAAGCGGGGCGAGCCGGCGATTCCCCCGCGACGCGATCTATTGATGGAGACGATGGCGGACATCCTGCGCGGCCGCATCGACGTGCACTCTCACTGCTATCGCTCCGACGAGATCCTGATGCTTCTCAATGTCGCGCATGACATGGGGTTCCACATCAAGACGCTGCAGCACGTCCTGGAAGGATACAAAGTGGCGAAGGAGATCGCCGCGGCCGGGACCGGTGCGGGCACCTTCATCGACTGGTGGGGATTCAAAGCGGAAGCGTACGACGCGATTCCGTACAACATCGCGTTGATGACGCGTTCTGGCGTGCTCACGTCCGTCAACTCCGATTCGGCGGAGCTGGCGCGACGGCTCAATCAAGACGCAGCGAAGGCGATGAAGTACGGCGGGTTGACTGCGGACGAAGCACTGAAGCTCTGCACGATCAATCCGGCGAAGGAGCTCGGCATCGACACCCGGGTCGGATCGATCGAGGTGGGAAAGGACGCCGACGTCGTGATCTGGACCGGTGATCCTCTTTCGACGTATTCACGCGTCGAGACCACATTCATCGAAGGGGAGATTTACTTCGATCGCTCCCGCGATCTCGAACAGCGCCAGCAGCTCGCGCGCGAGAAAGCCGATCGCCTGAAAAAGGAGGCTGAAGAAACGGCGCGCGAGAAGAAGGACACGAAGGGGAGGAAGAAGAATGGCTAAGCGAGTGCTGAGTTGCTTCGTCGCTGCGCTCCTCAGCATGACGTTGTATGCACAGTCGGTCATCCCGAACAATCCCGGCGTCAAGCCGACCTTCGCGATTCGGAACGCGACGATCTACCCCGTCACCGCGGCGCCGATTCCGAACGGCACGATCGTGTTCTCGCGGGGCGTGATCACAGCGGTCGGTACAAACGTCGCTGTCCCGTCGGACGCGATCGTGATCGATGGCAGTGGCCTGTCGGTTTATCCCGGCCTAATCGACGCGGGCGACAAGGTCGGTCTGACGGAAATCAGTTCGGTGGCCGGCACGGTGGACACGACGGAGGTCGGTGATCTCAATCCGAACGCGCGCGCGGAAATCGCCATCAATCCGCACAGCAATCTCATCCCGGTGACGCGCGCCAACGGCATCACGGCGGTGTTGTCGGTGCCGGAGGGGGGCATCATCTCCGGTCAGAGCGCTTTGATTCAGCTCGCGGGCTGGACGCCGGCCGAGATGGTGATCAAGTCGAACGCCGGAATGCACATCCGCTTTCCACGCCTCCGCAGCGCACCGCTGGCGGATCAGCCGCAGGAAGAGGAAGCGGAGAAAGAGCTGCGCAAGACCTACACGAAGGATCTCGACAAGCTGCGGGACCTCTTTCGTGACGCGCAGGCGTACGCGAAAGCGGCCGCGGCTCATGCTCACCGCTTCAATCGCGACACCATTCTCGAGGCGCTCGTGCCGGTCGTCGAAGGCCGCGAACCGGCCATGATCGAGGCGAATCTGGCACGCGACATCCGCGCCGCGCTCGAGTTCATCGATGAATTCAAACTGAAGGCGATTCTCGTCGGCGCGCAGGATGTCAAGCCGCTCGTTCCCGAGCTCAAGCGCCGCAACATCCCCGTGATCCTCGGTCCGATCCTGGAGCTGCCGCCGCGCGAAGACGACCCTTACGATCTGCTCTTCGCGAACGCTGCCGCTCTGCATGAGGCCGGAATCAAATTCGCGATCCGTTCCAACGACGATCACAACGCGCGCAATCTGCCGTATCACGCGGCGTTCTGCGCGGCATTCGGTCTGCCGAAAGATGAGGCCTTGAAGGCGATCACGATCTATCCCGCGCAGATCCTCGGCGTCGATGATCGAATCGGCTCGCTCGAAACCGGCAAGATCGCGAACATCATCGTGACGGATGGCGATCCCCTGGAGATCGTCACGAATGTGAAGCGCGTGTTCATCGGAGGAGAAGACATCACGCTGCAGACAAGACACACGCAGCTTTACGAAAAGTTCAAGGCGCGGCCGTAGGGCGTACAATGCGCGCGTAGCTCTTTCACAATCTGCTTCGAGACAGTGAACGGGAAGCCGGTGCAATACCGGCGCGGCCCCCGCCACTGTGACCGGCGACGACTCGCACCACGATCGGCCACTGCATCGCACGGATGTGGGAAGGCGGCGCGACGAGGATGACCCGGAAGCCAGGAGACCGGCTGTCTCGGAGACATCTCATTTCATCGGCCTCTTCGGAGGGAAGGAGTCGTCATGAAGTCATTCCTCGTCTTCATTTTCATTCTCGTCACTGTTCCACTCGCGGCCCAGACGCCGGCCGTCAGCGCGCAGATCGTCGTCACCGCGTCATCGGTTCCCGAGAGTCTCGAGTCGACGCCGGCGACGGTCAGCGTGATCACACGCGACGACATCGACAAACAGCAGGCGCGCGATGTCGCCGATGTGCTCCGCGAGGTGCCGGGTCTCGCCGTCGCGCGCACCGGCTCACCGGGAAAGTTCACCAGCCTCTTCATCCGCGGCGGCAGCTCCAAGCAGGCGCTCGTTTTGTGGAACGGCGTGGAGATGAACAATCCCTATCTCTCCGGCTACAACTTCGGACAGCTTTCGACGGCCGGCGTGGAGAAGATCGAAATCATCCGCGGGCCGTACTCCGCGCTCTACGGTTCGGAAGCGGTGAGCGGCGTGGTGAACGTTCTCTCCACTCCCGCTCAGAGCAGATTGAACGTCGATGTCACCGGCGGCGGAAACGCCTTGAAGAATGGTGCCGCCTCCGGCGCAATCGTGAGCGGGATCTGGACCGTACATGGCGCGGTGGAACATCGCGATGATGACGGCTTCGCGCCGAATGACGATTTCGCCTCCGACACCGTCGTGGCCGGCGTGCAGGCGGTGCCGCAACCGAACCTTTCTCTCGGGCTTCTCGCCCGCCACAACCGCTACGACCTCGGCATTCCGCGCAACGTGAACAGCACGTTCACCGCGTTCGTGCCGACACTGCATCGACGCGAGAAAGGTTCCGAGTCGCAGATCGCCTTGCCGATTCGGTTGGATGCCGGTGGTGTTCGGTACGACTTACGTCTCGCGGACAGCGAGAGAAACGAAAAATTCGGCGATCCGGACGCACCCTTCGGAGCGGAGTTCGGCAACACGGACGCATCGAGCCGGACCGCACGCCTGACTGCTCAGTCTCGGCGTACGGTCGCCGGCGTGATCACGATCGGTGGAGAAATGGAACGCGCCAGCGTCGATCACACCGACTCGTTCGGCCTGGATGTGCGCCATCGCTCGCGGGACAGCCGCTCCTTTTTCGCAGAAGATCGTTTCTCGAAGCAGCTCGGCAAAGGTGCGGTCGAACTGGCTCTTGGCGCGCGATACGACCACTTCGATACTTTCGGCAGTCAGGTCTCGCCGCGTGTCGCAGTGGCGTGGGTCGCGGGACGCTCAAAATGGCGCGCGGCCTTCGGCGAGGGATTCCGCGCGCCGGCGATCGGCGAGCTGTACGCTCCGTTCTTCGGCAATCCTCAACTCGACGCCGAGCGTTCGCGCAACGTCGAGATCGGATTCGATCGCTACATTCGGCAGGCGACGATCTCGCTGACCGCGTTTCGCAGCGACTACGACGATCTGATCACCTA
>DASXRT010000157.1:0-15955 GCA_036506455.1 Thermoanaerobaculia bacterium | reverse complement strand
GTGATCCAGGCCATGCGTCCGGCCGGTGTCGCGAGCATGCGACGCTGCAGCTCGTCGGTCGTGATCTTTCGCGCGTAAAGAGGCACGAGGCCTTTTGTGTCGAGAATCTTTCCGGCGCCTCTGATCTCGAGCGCGATGGCGCGGCTGCGATCATCGAGATAAATCACCACGCCGGGCGCGATCTCCTCACTTCGCGAATAGTCGAAGACTTCCGTCAGGAGCAAAGAGACCGCATCCGTTCGATGATCGTAGAAATACTTCACTTCTCGAAATTCTAATACCTTCCCGTGCGAACGCTGTCGACGCGGTACGCCTCGAAGATGCCACCGCGCGTCCAGTCACCAGCGAGGGTGACATAGTCGCCACGACGGAGATCGTCGAGACCGATGCGGCTGCGGCGATCGGCACGAACCATATCGACTGTCACGAAGCGACCGCTGTACTCGTCACGCAACGTGAGAAGCCCGCGTCGATCATCGATGCGTTCGACGACGCCGCGTACGTTGCCGTTGTCGTACGCGCCCGGATATCCGAGGTCATCGACGTACACCACTCCGCGGCGGAAGACGCCGGCGAGGCGGATGGAGACGCCGACGCGGAGATCGCGTCCGCGCAGACGTGACGACGGCAACCAATACGAGTAGCCGCTGCGATCGAGGTTGACTCTATAGCCGTCGCGCTCGCGCGAGAAGCTGCTGATTCGTCCCTCGACTGTGACACGTTCGTTATCGCGATAGCCGCGATTCGATTCGTTGCGACGATTCGATCCGCCGCGCCATGTCTCATCCTGGCGACGCGAATCCGCAAAAGCGGACGTGCCGATGAGCGTCATGAGAGCCACTGCTAATGCAATCAACTTCCCTGTTTTCTTCATGTTGCCTCCTTGAATGCGATTCATCACGGGAGGGAACATGCGCAACGGATGAGCCATCAGGCGATGCCGAGTTTTTGCTCGAGCTCTTCTCTCCGCCCGCGGCTCAGACTCAGCTCGACGCCGTTCTTCAGCCGCACTCCGTAGTCGCCGCCGGAGTGCCGCGTGATCGCGTCGATGCGATCGAGCCGCACGATCGCCGACCGATGGATGCGAAAGAAGACATCGGGGTCGAGGCGCTCTTCGAGTGTCTGCATGCGCTCGCGGATCGCGAACGTGTGATCGCCGACATGCAGCTCCGCGTAGGGACCGCTGGCCGTGATGTAGTCGATCTTCTCGACCGGTACGACGCGCGTCTGACCGCGCGATTCCACGGAGAGTCTTTGCTGATACTCCGGCTTTCGGACACGCCGGAATGCCTGTGCAAATCGCACGTCATCGAACGGCTTGACCAGGTAATCGAGTGCCGCGCGATCGAACGCCTTGATCGCGAACTGATCGAACGCCGTCACGAAGATCGTCGCCGGCATCTGCTCCGTACCGATTTCATCGACGACCTGCATGCCGCTGAGCCCGGGCATCTGCACATCGAGAAAAACTAAATCGGGTTTCAATTCTCGAATCGCTTTCACCGCTTCGTACCCATTGTCTGCGGTGCCGACGATTTTCACGTCGCGTTCCCTGGCGAGCAGATCGATGATGCGTTGCCGCGCCAGCACCTCGTCATCGACGATGAGCACGCGAACCGTCATGAATGAAACGGAAGCGTGATCCGGGCGATGACGCCTCCTCCCTCAGCAGGCGATATCGTCAACGACGCCGCGTCTCCATAAAGCTGCGCGAGCCGCGCCTCCGTGTTGCGAAGGCCGACGCCCTCGACGTTCTGCGGAATCAATCCGGGACCGTTGTCGCGAACCGAGAGCAGGAGATCGCTGCCGTTCCGTCGTGCCGAGATCTCGACCCTCCCTTCCGCAGTCCGGCTCGCGCCATGCTCGAGCGCGTTCTCGACGATCGGCTGAAGAATGAGATTGGGGACCAGCGCGTCCAGCGTGTTCTCGTCGATGGAAGTCGTGACCTTGAGCCGCCCCTGAAATCGGATCTCCATGATCTCGATGTAGCGCCGGAGGAAATCGAGCTCGTCCCGAAGCGGAACTTCATCGGATCCTCGGCTCTCGATCGTGTGACGCAGCAGCTCGGAAAGCCGGGCGATCATCCGCCGCACACCCGCGGGGTCGCGATCGACCAGCGCCGAGACGGCGTGCAGTGTGTTGAAGAGGAAATGCGGATTGAGCTGCATCCGCAGCGCGTCGAGCCGCGCATCAGCGAGCTGTGCGCGCAGCTCCACGGCCTCGCGCTGGCGCCGCTGATAGCGGATGTAGAAATTCCGCGCGAAACCGGCAGCGAGAACGGCGATGTACACGAGGAGTTGATTGACGAAGCGGAAGCGGGCGATCTCCCGCCACGGAGAGAAGAAGACGAAGCGGCGCGGCGCCGGAAGGATCTGCAAGCGGACGATGTCGAGGATGAGGTCGACGGCGACCGCGATGACGACGCCCATCACGAGGAGCAGGGGGATGCGAAATCGCGCCGTCATCCAGAAGACCAGCGGCGTCACAACCGCCCACAGCCACGAGTCGATGAACTCCATCGCGATCGGTCCCGCCGGCGACGCGAGCCGGAAACCGAAGCCACGCGGGTCGAGCAGACGGTTGACCGAGGAGAGCGTGGCGATGAAGGTCCAGAAGGCGAAGATGAGCATGAGCTCGTTCGCGCTCAGCCTGGTCTCGCTACGGTCGTTCATACGTGCAATCTATGACACCGGCATGCAATTCGTGTCGAAAGCGAAACAGAACCAGCCCTTCGCGCGTCTCTTGATACGACTGGCAGAGCCAGAAAAGGAGCTTGGAACCCATGAAGAAGACGATTTCGACATTGGCAGTGTTTGCACTCAGTGCTTCGCTGGCCGTGGCCGCGCCCCACGGAGACAACTGGAACGGCGGACACCGCGGTCATCGCGCCGGCTTCAGCCAGAAGATGCTCACGAAGCTCAACCTTTCGGATGCGCAGAAGCAGCAGATCCGCGACATCGAGAAGAGCTTCCGTGAAGAGAACAAGGCGTTCTTCGAGTCCGCCCGCGCGACAAGGCAGGAGCTCCGCGCGGCGAAGGAAGCGAACGACACCGCGAAGCTGGAAGCGCTCCGCCCGACCATCGAGTCGCAGCGCGCGCAGATGAAGTCACTCCGCGAAGCGCAGCGCGAGAAGATCCGCAGCGTTCTAACCGCGGAACAGCGCGCTCAGCTCGACGCCTGGAAGGCGCAGCGCGAATCGCGTCGCAACCAGGAGTAACCGTTGGGAGCGCCGCCGGCTTCGGCGGCGCTGTTTTTTAAATCCACACGTCGTTCTCAGCCGTCATCGGACCGCCCGCGTCGCCGGTGTTCACGGTCCCGGCGGGCTCGATCAGCATGATCCGGCATTCGCATGAGGCACGGGGCTTGTGCTCTTTGCCGCGCGGCACGATATACATCTCCCCCGGCCGCAGCGTCACGCTTCCGTCGCGGAAGTCGATGACCAACTCTCCGTCGATGACGATGAACGCCTCGTCCGTGTCGGCGTGACTGTGCCAGACGAAGTCGCCTTCCACGCGCGCGAGCTTGAACTGATAGTCGTTCATCTGGGCGATGACTTTCGGCGCGTACTGATCGGAGAACTTCGTGAACTTTTCCGCGAACGAGATCGGCTGGTATTGCATGAGCCATATCGTAAACGTTCCGCGATTCTTGCCGTCCAACCGCACATGCGACGTTTACCGATCGTTCTCGTTCTGGCGCTCTTTGGTTGCTCCTCGGCCTACGACGCACCGCCGGACCGGCCACCACAGCGAAGAGTCGCGGCACGCGACTTCGGCCCGATGTTGCTCGACGTCGTTCCCGATGACACCTGGTGGCGTGACACCTACATCGCTGCGCCGCTGATTCTGACGAGCGATCAGTTTCAAGCACTCGACAAGATCGCCGGCGATCAACGAGACGAGATCGATCGCATTCAACGCGATCTTCCGATTGCCGCTCGCGATTTGCGCACCGCGCTCGATGCCGATCCGACATCGGCGACCGATATCACGAACGCCGCGAAACGCCTCCGCAACATTCGCGATTCGCTCTTCGACCGGCAGGCGCAGATGCTCTCCGCCGAGCGCCTGGTGCTGACGAAGCAGCAGTGGTCGAAGTTGCTGGACCAACTGCAGCAGCGGCGCGAGGAGCGTTTCAATCGCGGCGAGGGCGGTTACCCGGGCGGGCGCGGCGGGCGGGGCGGGTACCCGCGCGGCGGTCGCGGCCGCCCCTGGCCCTACTAAGGATCAAGCCTTCACTCCTCGGAGACGGGGCGGGTGGAGTCGATCCACAGATACAGGCAGAGGCCGATGAACAGGATGATCGACACGCTCTGCGACACCGTGTTGTTGTCGTAGAACGGTGTCTTGACCTTGTCTTCCGCGTACCACGGCAAGAGTCGCAGCGCCGCGCCGAACACGCCGCCGAGGGCGCCGCCGGCCATCAGACCCGACGCGATGATCACGCCACGTTCGCGCATCGTCCGTCCCCTGCCGCCGCCTTCGCGCTCTGACTTGCGCGTCACGAGATGAGAGATGAATCCGCCGACGAGCGCGGGCGTGTTCAGCTCCAGCGGAAGATACATGCCGAGAGCGAAGATGAGCGCCGGCGCGCCGAGCATCTCCATCGCGATCGCTACCATCGCCCCGGCGAAGAAGAGGATGTAAGCGATCGGCTGCCGGTTCATGAATCCCTGCACCAGCGCCTGCATGATCGACGCTTGCGGCGCCGCCAGCACCGCGCGCGCATCGCCGGGCGCCGCTTCGCCGAACTGGAACACCTGGGCGAGCATGACGATCGTCAGACCGACAGCGACTGCAGCGGCGATGACGCCGAGAAACTTCACCTTCTCCTGGGCGGACGGCGTCGATCCGAGCCAATAGCCGGTCTTCAGATCGGTGATCGTCTGCCCCGACACCGACAACGCCGTGCACACCATGCCGGCGATGGCCATGACGAAGAACATGCCTGTCGCTCCCGACAGGCCGAACTCCAGCAGCACGACCGACGAGATGATGATCGTCAGCATCGTCATGCCGGAGACGGGATTGCGCGCCGTCGTTGCGATCGCGTTTGCTGCCACCGAGGTGAAGAAGAAGGAAAAGAGCAGTGTCAGCAGCAGGCCGGCCAGGAGAACGCCGAAGCCGGGTCGCAGCGTGCCGAAGAAGATCGCCACGCCGAGGGCCCCGAGGACGACGCCGATGAGAATCGACATGACGGAGATGTCGCGATCGGTCCGCTCGATCGCATGCGGTTCGCCATGTTTGAACGCGCGAATGGCGATCCCGAATGAGCTGGCGATCACGCGTAGCGATTTGATGATGCCGAAGATGCCCGCCGTCGCGATCGCGCCAACGCCGGTATACCGCACGTAGCTCCGGAAGATTTCACTCGCCACCATCGCGCCGATCGGCTTCGTGCCGGGGTAGACCGCATCCGGGAACTTGCTCCCGATCATGAAAATGAGCGGCACGAGAACGAAGTTCGACAGCACACCGCCGGCGACGAGGATCATCGACGAGCGCAGTCCCATCACGTATCCGAGGCCGAGGATGAAGGCGACGGCGTCGAAGCGAACGACGATCTTGGTTTTGTCGGCGAGCTCCTTCATCGCCGGGATGAACTGGAAATCGACGAACTCCGTCCACACCTGAAATGTCGTGACGAAGAAGTCGTAGACCGCGGAGATTGCCGTCGCTTGCAACAGCAGTTTCGCCTGCGACCCTCCCTTCTCGCCCGTCACGAGCACCTCGGTGATCGCGGTTGCTTCGGGATACGGCAGCCGGCCGTGCATTTCGCGCACGAAGAAACGCCGGAGTGGAATGAGGAAGAGAACGCCGAGGCAGCCACCGGCGAGGCAGATGAAGATGGTCTGAATGGGATGGGGATTGAGATGCAGCGAATAGAGCGCGGGAAGGGTGAAGATCGCGCCGGCGACAACGGAGCCCGACACGCCGCCGATCGACGTGATGATCACGTTCTCGAGAACTGATGAGCGGCGGCGATACACGCGTGCGAGACCGATCGCCAGAATCGAGATCGGAATCGCCGCCTCCATGACCTGACCGACTTTCAATCCCGAATATGCCGAGGCGACGGTGAAGATGATGCAGAGGAACAGACCCCAACTGATCGCGCGCGGAGTGGTCTCCGGCGGATTCTCGGAGGCGAGAACCATCGGCTCGTACAGCTCGCCGTCTTTCAGCGGTAAGTACGCGTTCTCGGGGAGGGATTTGGTTTCGGTTGTTTCCATTGCTGCCTCCCTACCATTTCAAAATCCCATCAATGGTTCCTCGCGACACTGCGTGATACGTCGGCCGCGCCTTCTCGTAGATCTTCCGCGCGCGCTGCAATCCCTCGTCATTCTCGGCGAGCTTCTGATAGAGCGGCTTGAGAAACTTACGGCGGCCCTGCTTCGTGAGAAAGCGCTCGAGCGCTTCGTTCGCCGGCTCGTAAGCGCGAGGGATCGTCTGCATCAACCACTCATGCAGGATCTCGGAATTGCCGCTTCGAGTGAATTTGAACGCGCTGTCGAGATCCTTCATCTGCGCGGCCGTCAGATTCGCGGGCAGATGCCGCAGGAAATGGATCCACTCGTGAGTCGACCACTTCGATGTCTTCAATTTCTTCGCCGGCGTGCCGCTCTGAAACGCGCGGACCTCTTCTTCGACTTTCTCGAACGCGTTTGAGTGAACGTGCGGCGCATTCTCGGGGACGCCCGGCCCGCTGATCCAACGCTCGATGTCGATGCGCTGCTCCGCACCGGGAGTATTCGCGAGAAGATTTCTTCGAAGATCCTCGACGAACGCCTGCGTCGTCATCGACTGGAATGCATTTCGATCGAAGTAGTCGCGCAAGTAGGCATCGAAGGTCGCGCGGCCGACGGTCTCTTCGACGAGTCGCAAAAAGAAGTAGCCCTTCTCGTACGCCAGCTTGTTCGCGGCGTCATCGGGATCGCGTCCTTCGAGGTTCAACAGCAAGTGCGTATCCGCACTCTCCGCTCCGAGCTCCTGGATGGTCTGCTCGAGATCCTGCATGCCCAGGCGCGCGAGCATCTCGGAGTAGTCGCGGCCGTACACGGCCTCCATGATGCGACGCTCGAAGTACACGGTGAACCCTTCGTTGAGCCAGAAGTCGTTCCATGTCGCATTGGTCACCAGATTGCCCGACCACGAATGAGCCAGCTCGTGCGCGACAAGACTGACGAGCGATCGATCGCCGGCGAGGACCGTCGGCGTCGCGAATGTGAGGCGCGGGTTCTCCATCCCCCCAAACGGAAAGCTGGGCGGCAGGACCAGGATGTCGTACTGACCCCATCGATACGGTCCGTACAACTTCTCCGCGGCTTCGATCATCTTCTGCGTGTCGGCAAATTCATATGCGGCCGGCTCGATCACCGGCTTCTCCGCGTAGACGCCGCAGTTTCTTCCCAGCGATCGAAAGGCGAGATCGCCGACCGAAAGCGCGAGCAGATAGGAAGGAATCGGCTGCGGCATGCGGAAGTGATAGAGACCGTCGCTGCTCAACTTCGTCGGATTCTCGGCGCTCATCACCGCCATCAATCCGCGCGGAACGCGAATCGAAGCTTCGTACGTCATACGCACCCCGGGAGTGTCCTGGCACGGCACCCAGGTGCGCGCGAGGATCGCCTGCGACTGCGTGAAGAGGAACGGATGCTTGCCGCCGGCGGTCTGCTCGGGCGTCAGCCACTGCACCGCCGCTGCGTCGGGTGATGTCGTGTAATCGATATGCACCGCTTTCGTCGATGCCTCGATCGGAATCGTCAGCGAGCGGCCGAGGTATTTCACCGGCTCGCCGATGGTGAATTTCGACTCTTTTCCGGAGTCGAGCTTCACTCCCTCGATGGAGAGTCCATTCGTGTCGAGGACGAGCGCGCGCGCGCCGCGATGTTCAATCTGCAGAGTCGCTGAGCCGGTGAGCTGCTGTCGTTCGAAGTCGACAGTCAGATTCAGCGCCAGGTGCTTGACCTTCGCCTCATCCGGCCGTGCGAACGAATGGACATCGGGCATGCTCTAGAGCATATCGTCACACGGCCGGACGGCCACGCACGAAATGCAAAATCGCCACGATGATGGCGATCACGATCAGGACGTGGATGAACCACGCGGTGACCTTGAAGGCAAAGAGACCCAGCGCCCAGGCGATGAGAAGGATGATGGCCAGCGTCAGGAGCATGGCAGCGTGACCTCCGCCGGCGTGGAGAGCAACTAAGGTGCCGGACTCAGGGCCGCGACATCCACCATCGAGCGCTCGATCGTGCGGGTGAGTTGCGCCTCATTCGCGAGCGGAAGGAACTCGTCGCGCAACAGCTCGAGTGCCCAGTCGCGCATGCCGAAGCGCTTGCGCTCGGTCGTCAGCCACTTCTTCACCGGCAGCGTGAATCCGCTCTTGCGTCTCTCCAGCACCTCGGCCGGCAGCGGATGACTCGGCGCGCCAACAAGCAATCTCTTGCGATCGCCGCGCATGCGCAGAACTGTCGGTGCGATCTCCTGCAATAGGAAAATGTCGACGAGCGGCACGCGCACTTCCAATGAATGCGCCATCGCCGCCCAGTCGATATCGCGCAGTAATTGATCGCGCAGCAGGAACACCGACTCGAGAATCGCCACGCGCGCCCAGCCATTGTCCGGATCATCGGCCAGCGCGTCTTCGAACTGCTCGACCATGCCGAGGCGTCGAAGACCTTCTTCGGCGGCGTCGTCGCCGATGATCGACGGCAGCTCCCATGGCAGAAAGAGTCCGCGCTTGATCAGATACGCGCCGGCATACGTGCCGCCGTATTCGAACGCGCTGCCGCTCTTCGGACTGAATTTCGGATTCGAGCGAATCAACTTACAGTGCAATTCGCGGAATGCACGCGGCAAGAGCGGCACGCGCGAGGGCACGGCCATGCTGCGCACGAAGCGCGGGATCTTGCGAAACGTCGTGTAGCCGCCGAACAGCTCGTCGCCGCCGGTTCCGGACAGAACGACTTTCAATCCATGTGCAGCAGCGGCGCGGCTCACGAAGTATGAATTGAACGCGTCGGTGGTCGGCTGATCCATCGCCGCGCGCATGCGCGGCAACTCGCGCAGGAATTCGTCGCGGGTGAGCATGCGCGTCTCATGACGAAATCCGTACTTCGCGGCGACCTTCTGTGCGAGCGGTGCTTCATCGTGTCGTGTACCGCGGTATTCATCGAATGCGAGCGTGACGGTGCGCAGCGGATGCGGCGTCAGCTCCTGCGCGATCGCGGTGATCGATGTCGAGTCTTTGCCCGACGACAGGAATGCGCCGACTTCGACGTCGGACACCATGTGATCGCGCACCGACTCGCGGATCTGTTCGCACGCTTCCCGTTCGCTGAGAGGCTCCGCGCGCATCGCTTCCGACCATGTGCGCGCGACGGAGAAGAATAGTCGCGGCTGACCGGCGCCTCCCTCGTCGATGACCAGTGAGCTTCCCGAAGGCACCGCACGGATGCCATCGTGAATCGTGAATGGCTCCGGAACCGATCCGCGCAAAAGAAATCCAGCAATACCGGCCAGATCCACGCCGCGCGAAACGCCACTGGCGAGCAACGCCCGGACTTGCGAGGCCACGCGCACGACGCCATCGTTGATTGCGTAATACAGCGGCTTGATCCCGTAGGCATCGCGCGCGAGAAAAAGCTCGCGCTTCGCCGAATCCCAGATACAGATCGCGAACATGCCGCGCAGCTTGCGCAGCATCGCTTCCCCTTCGCGTGCATACAGCGCGAGCAACACTTCCGTATCGCTCGTCGTTCGTAACGGGCCGAGGTCGCGGCGGAGCTCGTGATGGTTGTAGATCTCGCCGTTGAAGACGATGGTCAGCCGGCCGTCGCGACTCGTCATCGGCTGCGCCGCGCGCGGCGTCGGATCGATGATCGCCAGACGGCGATGGGCCATGGCCGTGCGGCGATCGGGCGACATCCACACGCCGCAACTGTCGGGACCGCGCGACGTCATACAGTCGCGAACGGCGACGAGCTCCTGCTCATCGATGCGCGGAGCATCGGAGCGAAAGGCGTGAATGGCAACGATCCCGCACATCGGAGAGTCTCATCATAGTGTTCACGCGGCATACCATAGACAAATGGCTTGTGAACATGTCGGCGGGCCGGAACTGATCGAGATGGCGGAGGATCATCTCCGGCGCAACAGCGTGCCGCCGAACGCGTGGCCCGGAATGAAATTTCGATATATCGAAAACGTGCCCGACGGCGTCTGGGCATCCGTTGTCGTCGAGATCGAACGGCGCGGCAATCAATGGATCGTCACTCGCCTCGACCGCAGTCGTGAGACGGTTGTCGATTCGGAAACGGGGTTTCGCAAGTTATGAGATGGTTTTTTGTCTTGATGCTTTTCGCCTCCATCGCTCGCGCGGACTTGACCGACATCGACAAGATCCTCGGCCGCGAAGGATCGGCACAGCCCGGCGGCGTTCGAAAGTATTCGTTCCCGCGAACCGATATGGCGGTCACCGTCGATGGCATCGCCCTCCGGCCTGCGCTCGCTCTCGGTTCCTGGGCCGCATTCAAAGGCTCGATGGTGATGGGCGACCTCGTGCTCGCCGAGAACGAAGTCAATGACGTGATCTCGGCGTTGCAGGCCGGCGGCATCGAACAAACCGCGGTGCACAACCATCTGCTCAATGAATCGCCGCGCGTCGCGTACATGCACTTCGAAGGACATGGCAATCCGTCGTCACTGGCGCGAACACTGCGCAACGCGCTTGAAAAGACGAAAACGCCGCTCACGCCGTCGCCGCAGGCGCAGGCATCAATCGATCTTCCGCTCGCTGATCTCGATCGCATCCTCGGCGTATCCGGCAAAGCGAATGGAATCGTCGATCAGTTCAGCATCCCGCGAGCCGAAAAAATCATGGAAGGCGGCATGGAGATTCCTCCGGCGATGGGCGTGGCCACGGCGATCAACTTTCAACCGACGGGATCTGGACGCGCGGTCGTTACAGGCGACTTCGTGATGACGGCAGGTGAAGTGAACGGCGTGATCCGCGCGCTGCGCCGCGGCGGAATCAACATCACCGCGCTGCACAGTCACATGCTTCGCGAGAAGCCGCGCCTCTTCTTCATGCACTTCTGGGGAAACGATGACGCGATTGCGCTCGCGAAGACGCTGCGTTCAGCGCTCGATGCGATGCATGTGAAGCGCTAACTCACAATCGCCGGCTGTCCCGTCACTTCCTCGAGCTCCACTTCCTCGCGCACCCATTCATCCGTCCGGAACGCGCGCTCCCATTGCGCGACGACGACAGTGGCCAGGCAGTTGCCGACGACGTTCACCGCCGTGCGCGCCATGTCCATCAACTCATCGACTCCGAGAATCACGATGACACCTTCGGCCGGCAGATTGAACGATGCCAGCGTGCCCAGAAGGATGACCAGCGACGCGCGCGGCACACCGGCCACGCCCTTCGACGTCAGCATCAGCGTCAGCAGCATCACGATCTGCTGTGTCCACGTCAGATGGACGCCCGCGGCTTGCGCGACGAAGATCGAAGCGAGCGAGAGGTAGAGCGTCGTCCCATCGAGGTTGAAGCTGTAGCCGGTCGGCAGAACGAAGCCGACGATCCGCCGCGGCACGCCGAGGCGCTCCATGTTCTCCATCGCTTTCGGCAGCGCCGATTCGGATGATGTCGTGGCGAAGGCGATCGTCGCCGGCGTTTTCACCGCGCGGAAGAAGTCGCGCAGCGGAACGCGGAAGATCAGCGCGACCGGCAGCAACACAGCGAGCAGAAAGAAGATCAGCGCGCCGTAGAGCGTCCCGACGAGCATCCCGAGGTTCTTCAGCACGCCCAGTCCCGAATGCCCGATCGTGTTGGCCATCGCCGCGCCGACGCCGATCGGCGCGAACTTCATCACGAACTCCGTGAAACGAAACATGACGTCGGCGAGCGACTCGCACCAGACGACGATCGGCCTCGCCTTCTCGCCGATGCTCGTCACCGCGAGTGCGAAGAGAACCGTGAAGACGACGATCTGCAGCACGTCGCCATCCGCCATAGCCTTGAGGATCGACGTCGGCGACAGGTGCGCGATGATGTCGCCGAAGCTCTGCGGCCTGACCGGCGCGTCCGGTGCGTTGAGTCCTTTTCCCACGGCATCGGCGGCGGCGGCAGCTTTTGCGGCTGCGGTCGCTGTATCGCCTCGGGCGACGGCATCATTCGCTTCCTGCGCCAGCTTCGACGCACGGCCGCTCAAAACCGCCTTGTCATCACCCTTGTGCACCCCGGCGAGCGAGACGCCCTCGCCCGGCTTGGTGAGATTCACCGCGGCCAGTCCGATGAACAGCGCGAACGTCGTCACGATCTCGAAGTAGACGAGCGCCTTCAGTCCGATCCGTCCCACTTGGCGGATGTCACCCGTGCCCGCTATGCCGATGACCAGCGTCGAGAAAATCAGTGGGGCGATGATCGACTTGATCAGATTGAGGAAGAGCAGCGACAGCGGTCGCACGGCCGTTCCCCAGTCGGGCTTCAGCCAGCCCAGGAGGATGCCGAGGAACAGGCCGATGAAGATCTTCGTCGTCAGCGAGACTTTGGGAAGGGCCATGGGCGGGTGCAGTTTACGCGATATCGGCGAGACCTTTGCTTATCCAAGCGATGCTGTGCAGAAACGCCGTGCGCTGTGGGTTATCGTCCCCCTACTTCTCGTCATTACGTTGTTCGCGCTCTTCGCCTGCTGTTGTCCGGGCAATCGACCGCGGGCCGCGCCGCCAGGACCTCTGACCACGATACCTCCGATCGGAACCGCAAACCTCGCCGTTCCGACCGAGGCAGTGCCGGCGCGGGAGACCGAGACGCAGATGCGCAACGTGCTCTTTCACATCGACCGCACCGCGGCCATGCACATCCACGATCTGCGCGGTCAGATGTTCGACAAAGAGGCCGGCAAGCCGCTGAATTTCGATGACAAGCGCACGTTCATCGTGCGCGTCTTTCATGGACACATCGGAGTCGACGGAGAGACGCTCACCGCGCTGCTGAACCGGTACGTCTTCGACTACAGCGGCGCGCCGCTCAAGGATCTCGTCGTCACGATCGAGAACGGCCATCTCGTGCAGGAAGGAATCATGCACAAGATCATCGACATCCCGTTCCGAATGATCGCCGATGTCTCGGCTACGCCGGAGGGCTGGATCCGCCTTCATCCGACGAAGATCGAGATCTGCAATCTGAATGGAGCGGCGCTCATGAAGGCGTTCGGCATTTCACTGCAGAAAGTACTGACGAAGTTGCCGCCCGGCGTGCGCGTGGAGAAGAACGACACGCTCATCGATCCGCTCGGAATTCTGCCTCCGCCCAAAATCGAAGGGCGACTCACGGAAGTGATGATCGAAGGGAACGAATTGATGCAGGTCTTCGACGATGGCCGCGGTGTCGCACCTCTGCAGCCACCGGTCGCCAGCGCGCCGAATTACATGTACTTTCGCAACGGCACGCTGCGGATGGGGAAGCTCTTCATGGTCACCGCTGACATGGACGTCATCGACACCGACCCGAGCGATCCTTTCGACTTCTTCGTCGATGACTACAACGCCCAGCTCGTCGCCGGGTACAACCGAAATCGACCCGACTACGGTCTCAACGTTTACATGCGTGACTACGAGGACCTTGGCAAACCGCTGCGGCCTGGCGAGCGCGTGGCGCCATGAAAGAATGTCATTTCCACCGGATCTGCACCAGGGCGGTGAAGTACCAGGCGATCGGCGTCATGATCACCAGGATGACGACGGGCCAGAAAAACCATCGATGCCATCCGAGCATTCGCCGGGCACGCATCACGAGCAACGCGCCGGCGAGCGTCCCGACCAATGACAGGAGCACGTGGTTACGGCTCCCCCGGCGAAGAAAGTACAACACCGCCAAGAATCCAAAGCTGATGAAGTAGCAGCCGAGAAAGAGCTCGATGTTGCCGGCCATCGAGCGCCAGTAACGATTGTCGCGTTTCATCGAGTCGCAAGTCTGCCATCAGCGCAGTCGTTTCGCTCATGCTTCTCTCGCCGCCGGCTTCGGTGCGACAGGGTGGCAATTTGCCTTCGCCAGTCACTCCCTTTCGACAACGTGCGCATCGTCATCGAATACGAAAACGGCGAAACCCGCGCTGAGATTGGCGACAGCGATCTCAAAGTCGACGTGATCACATACGACCACGCCGCGCGATTGATTCTCACCGTGACGGTCAACCGCGAGAACGTCGAGGAGCTAGGCAAGTTCTTTTCGTCGCTGCTCGCGCGGCAAAACGCCCCTGCCGACCATCAGCAGTGGTTGGAATGATGGGGCGGGCGACGGGGCTCGAACCCGCGACCTCGAGCTTGGGCCGACTCTACCAACTGAGCTACGCCGGCTCGCGGGGAAGGCGATTGTACTACCGCGGTTTCCTGATCGTGAGCTTCGTCCTTCGTCCATAACCGGCTTTGCAATGTACACTGTGTGTATGAAACGCACAAATCTTGTGCTCGATGAGGAGCTGCTGGAGGAGGCCACGCGCTTGAGCGGAGAGCGAACCTATTCTCGCGCCGTGGAGCGCGCCCTCGAGGAGTTCGTCCGGCGAGCGAAAGCGCAAAAGATCTTCGAGCTCGCCGGAAGCGGCGCATGGGATGGATCGCTCTCTGTCATGCGGAGAGACCGGCCGCGAAAGGAGAGCCGTCCACGCCGTGGTACTCGTTGACACGAGCGTCTGGATCGAGGTGTTTCGCAAGCCGCCGCGAATCGACCTGCGCCGGCTGGTCGATCAGGATGACATCGTGAGCTGTCTGCCGGTTTATCAGGAAGTGCTGCAGGGATTCCGCGAAGAGAACGCCTTTCGCATCGCTCGCGAGGCGATGGCGGCGATGCCCATGGTCGAATCGCCGTTGCGCCTGGAGATCTTCGGGGAAGCAGCGGACATTTATCGAGCGGCGCGCCGGGCCGGTCTCACGATCCGATCGGGTGTGGATTGTCTTATCGCCGCTTGCGCGCTCCGTCACGATCTCGAGGTTTTACATCTCGACCGCGACTTCGGCGCAATCGCGAAAGTCAGACCTCTGCGAGTCCGATCGGCAGCGTAAGCGGGAGTTTGGAGCGGGCGACAGGGCTCGAACCCGCGACCTTGAGCTTGGGAAGCAGATCGACGGCTTAGGGAATCTTGAGTCGGTCCGCAAAGTACTGATTGCATCGCCGGGACCGAGCTTCCCGTTACTGCTCGAAGCATACCTTAGCTGGCGAGAGCGACACCTGAGGGACACCTTCGAGCGCGCCGCCGCCACGGCGTCATCAAGCGCAGATCTCTCGGATTGCCGACCTGACGATTACGACCTAAATTGTTCGATAAGCACGGAACATGCGCATGCCCAACAAAACCGCTGTGGCGGCGGATCGTCAGGTCCGCTTCGTCCTCATAATCTTTTCAATGCTGGCTCTCGGCTTCATCGTCTGCGCGACGGCGACTGCACAAATCCCGGGAACGTTCGTCGCTACTGGCAATATGACGGCGGCACGCGCCGGCCACACTGCCACTCTTCTCATGGATGGGAAAGCGTTGATTGTCGGCGGCGGGCCGTCGACCGCGGAGATTTACGACCCGAGCGACCGCACGTTCACCACGGTCGGAAGTGTGAATCGCCTCGGGCACAGCGCCACGCTGCTTCGCGACGGAAAAGTCTTGCTGGGAGGCGGTTTCGATTCGTCGACCTACGAGCAGGTGTCGACCGCTGATCTGTACGATCCGGCCACGAATACGTTTAGCTCCACCGGCTCGCTGCTCGAGAAGCAATGGGGTCACACTGCCACGTTGCTGCGTGACGGCAGAGTCCTCATCGCCGCCGGAAAAAGCGACGAGATGGATTCGACCGGCCGCGTCAGCGATCGCACCACGCGCGCAGAGCTGTACGATCCGGCGACCGGTACCTTCTCCTTTGCCGGGCAATATGCCGGATCGATCGGGTACGCTGAC
>DASXRT010000156.1:0-11318 GCA_036506455.1 Thermoanaerobaculia bacterium | reverse complement strand
CGTCGTCGGCATCGTGCTTTCGATCACCGGCGTGATCGGCGATCTCGCGGAGTCGATGTGGAAGCGATCGGCGGCGGTGAAAGACTCCGGCACGCTCATCCCCGGCCACGGCGGATTTCTGGACCGTTTCGACTCGATTCTCTTTACCGCGCCTATCCTCTACGTCTACTGGGCCTTTACGCAGCACGGCGCACAGACGTTGAATATGATCACAGGGTGACAGTGCTGAGTGCTGGGTGCTGAGGGTCTACTCAGAACTCAGAACTCAGCACTCAGCACTCAGCACCACGTATGCGACGCATTTCCATTCTGGGGAGCACAGGATCGGTCGGCCGAAGTACGCTGGCGGTGGTCGACGCTTTTCCCGACGACCTTCGCGTCGTCGGGCTCGCTGCTGGCGGCAACGTGGAGCTGCTGGCGCAGCAGATCGATCGTTATCATCCTGAAGTCGTCTCCGTTCGCGATCCTGAGGATGAATCGCGGCTCCGCGCGCTCACGTCGCATCGCGTGGAGATGATCTGCGGCATCGAGGGTGCCGGAGCGGTGGCGTCGATGCCATCGGCAGATGCTGTGATCGCCGCGATCGTCGGCGCGGCGGGCATTCCGCCGGTCTACGCGGCCCTGCGCGCCGGCAAGCGCGTCGGCATCGCGAACAAAGAAGTGCTCGTCGCCGCGGGAGACGTCATGACGCGCGCGGCCGCGGAGAACGGCGGCGAGATCCTGCCGGTCGACTCCGAGCACAACGCCGTCCATCAGGCATTGCGCTGCGGAGGACATGAGGAAGTGCAGCGCATCATACTCACGGCATCGGGCGGACCGTTTCTTCATCGCGATCTCGATACATTTGACGACATCACGATCGAGGCGGCGCTGGCGCATCCGACCTGGCGCATGGGCAGCAAGATCTCGATCGACTCGGCCACGATGATGAACAAAGGCCTCGAGGTCATCGAGGCGCATCACCTCTTCGCGATGCCGCCCGATCGGATCGATATCCTCATTCATCCGCAATCGATCGTCCATTCGATGGTCGAGTACGTCGACGGCTCGATCATGGCCCAGCTCTCCACGACCGACATGAAGTTTCCGATTCAGTACGCACTGCTCTATCCCGAGCGCGTCGTCGCGCCGTTCGCGCGGCTGGACCTGGCCAAGATCCGCAGCCTGGACTTCCTGCCGGTCGACACGCAGCGGTTCCCAGCGGTCGCCCTCGCTTACGACGCTTGTCGTGCCGGCGGCTCGATGCCGGCTGTCCTCAATGCTGCCAATGAGATCGCCGTCGAGCGCTTCCTGGCCGGAGAACTTCCGTTCGTCTCGATCGTAGACATTGTGAGCCGCGTTCTCGAACGGCACGCCGGAAAGGTCTCACCCATCAGCACTGTTGAAGATGCCCTGCACTGGGACGCCTGGGCGCGCAATGAGGCGCGCGGAATTGATGTTGCAGTGAGGCGCTGAAACTCATCCCGATGACTATCCTCACCACCAATCTCTTCGCGTTCGTCCTCGTCCTCGGCGTCCTGATCTTTGCGCATGAAGCGGGACATTTCCTCGTGGCGAAGCTCTTCCGGGTGCGCGTGCTCGTCTTCTCATTCGGATTCGGGCGGCGCCTCTTCGGCTTCCGCAAAGGGGGCACCGACTATCGCATCTCCCTGATTCCGCTCGGCGGCTACGTGCGCATGGCCGGCGACACGCCGGAAGAGAACAACGCGGGCAGCCCGGACGAGTTTCTTTCGAAGCCGAAGTGGCAGCGCTTCCTGATTCTTCTCGCCGGACCGTTGGTGAACATCCTCATCGCCATCGCGTTCATCGCCGGGCTGAGCATGATGGGCACCGAGTTCCGCATCGTCCGGCCGGTGATCGGCGAGATCATCCCGAACAAGCCGGCGGCACACGCGGGTCTGCAGCCGGGTGACGTGATCGTTCGCGTCGGTACCGAGCCGATCAGCGATTTCGAGGACCTCAAGCTCGCGATCACGATGAACGCCGGCACTCCGCTGCAGGTCGAGTACATCCGCCACGGCCAGCGTCGCGTCACCACGATGATTCCGGAGCGCGAGAACAGCGAGTACGGCCCTGTCGGCCGAGCCGGCATCCGACCGTTGTTCGATCCGGTTGTCGGCCGCGTGATCAAGGGCTCGCCGGCCGACAAAGCCGGGATGCGAACCGGCGATCGCATCGTCAGCGTGAACGGCAAGCCGATCCGCGACATGTACGAGCTCGACGAAGTCATTTCCAAGGCGCCCGGCGCACCGCTGACGCTCGGTCTGGCGAGGGGAGCGACGCAGTACGTCGTCCAGTTCCCTGCTGCGAAATTCAATCAGCAGGATCCATATCGCGGATTTCTGCCGCCGACCGAGATCCGCAAACTCTCATTGCTTCCGGCGCTCGGCGACAGCGTTGAACAGAACTGGAAGATGCTGCGCTACGCCTTCAACGCCATCGGACGCATCTTCCGATCCGAAGGAAGCGTGAAGGAGCTGAGCGGGCCGATCTCGATCGCACGCATCTCCGGCGACATGCTGCGCCGCGGATGGATCGAGGTCGTGGCGCTGATGGCGATGATCTCGCTGCAGCTCGGAGTCATGAATCTGTTGCCGATCCCTGTGCTCGACGGCGGACACATCGCCATCCTTCTTGTGGAGGGAGTGTCGCGACGGGACCTGTCTTTGCGAACGAAGGAGCGGATCCAGCAACTCGGGTTCGCCGTGCTGGCGGCCCTGATGATCGTTGTGCTCTACAACGACTTCATCAGTAACGTTACGCGTCTGAAGACCGGGTGATCGCTCCGGCGGGTTACATTCACCTCTTCGTGTTCGGGATTCTGATCCCGATCTCCGCGATCCGATCGAAGAAACTGATCGAATCGCATCCGCTGCCGCCGCGGAGAAAGTATTTCATCTCGGTGCTGCTGCAGACGGCGTCCTTCGCGCTCTTCTCGATCGTCGTCGCACGCTTGAACTGGATCGAAGTGCTGCCGCGAAGGATGCCGCCGGCGCGAGCGATCCTGGCCGGCTGCGCCTTTCTGGCGATCGCCGTTCCCTACGGATGGACGCGCTGGCGAAAAGCGGTGAAGGATCGCAAGCGGATCGTCGCTCTCTTCATGCCCACCAACGCGAGCGAAAACGCGTTCTGGATCGGGACTGCCGCGATCGCCGGTTTCGGAGAAGAGCTCACCTGGCGAGGCGTCCAGACCGTGTTGCTGACGCGGCTGACCGGCAGCTTCATCGCCGCCGCCGCGATCTGCATCGTGATGTTCGCGATCTCCCATGCTCTGCAGGGATGGAAGAGCGTTGCGGTGATCGCCATCTTCGCGGCCGCGTTTCATGTTCTCGTATGGCTTACCGGATCGCTGTACGTGGCGATGGCCGTGCACTTCCTCTACGACCTCATCGCCGGTTTCGCCTACGGTCATCTGGGCCGGAGGCTCGGCTATGTGCCGCAAGAAGAACCTGGACCTGCGCCGCTGCCGGCAACCGACTCCGTCTAGATCACGATTTCTTCTTCGCCGGTGCGGGGGCGGCACTGTTCGTCACAGCCAGTGCGAGAAGGCGTACTGACGCATACGGCGAGCTCTTTCCGCTATCGACGATCGTCTTGGTGCGCGATTCCTTCCCGAACTGCCGCGCCGCGTGACGGATCATGTGCGCCTGCACTTCCGCATTGCGGCCCGATCCGTAATCGACATTGAGAGCCTTCGCGATTCCATCGAGCGCGGCTGGTTTCGTCATGTCCGATAGAGCATAGGCGGCCGAGATGCGCACGTCGGCGTCCTTGTCGGACAAGAGTTGGGACAGAGGCGCGACGCTCTCCTCCTGATTGACGACACCGAGGGCTTCGGCGACGGCCATCTTTTCGGACGATTCGGTGCGGCGATCGGAGAGGATCGAAGAGAGTGCGCTGATACCGGAGTAATCCCTTTGCTTCGCCAGGGCGATCGCGGCGTCGGCGCGCTGTTCGGGAATGTAGCTGTCGCTTGCGACGATCTTTTTCACGGCTTCGATGCGACTCGTGTCGCCGAGCTCGACGAGCGAGATGTTCGCCATCGCGTAGATCCACTCACCTGGCGCATGGGCGTCTGCGATCTGCGCCAGGAGTGCACGCGACTTTTCGTTCCCGTTATCGAGAAGCGCGCGCATGAGCCGCGGCTCAGGGTCGGGTTTGCTGCTGTCCGTGTCGGACGCGGCCATCACCTTCGAGAGGAATCCGCCGGCGCGGCCCTTCTTCTTCGGCGCGAGCTTGTCCGCGGCCCAATCGAATCCGGCTTGCTCGTCGGCGAGGATGAGCGTGGCCGCGCTGAAGATCTGCGTGTTCGCGTCCGACATCAAACCGCCCTTGAGGGCGCCTTTCAGCGCATCGATTCCGGCTGGATCTTTGTAGACCAGCGCGAGACCGCGCATCGCCGCGCGCTTCACCTCATCGCCCTTCGACATCCCTTTCATCATCTTGCGCAACGGTTCGACCGCTCGCGGATCGTGTGATCGCACGAGACCATCGACGGCCGCTTCATAGAGCGTCGAATTCATGAACCCCTCGGTGCGCTTGATGAGCTCAGAGACCGCCGCGTCCCGCTGCGCTTTCGGAAAGTGCTCGTCGGCGGCGAGACGCCCCAGAGTTCGCAGCGCCGCGCTCTTCGCTTCCTCGGGCAGACTCTTGTCGTTGACGATGCCGACGAGCAGTGGGATGGCCTGATCGGGTTGCGCGGTGGCCAGCGCAACCGCGCAGCGCGCCTGCAAGCTTTCGTAAGGAAAGTTCTGAATGCAGTTCTTGTAGAACGGAATGACTTCTTTCTCGTAGCCGGCTTTCTGGAGCACCAACGCCGCGTCGACCCAACCGCTCCACACTTCTGCCGCGCCTTGGGCGATGCCGGAACCGACATCGCCCTTGACGAACATCCCGGCCAGTGTCGCGAGGTTCGCCGCCACTTCGCCGCTGGGCTTGACGTTGATCTCTTCGCGGAAACGCGCGAGCTGCTGATCGAGGACATCCTTCTGTTGTTTCGCCGGCAGCCGCGACTTCCCTTCCTCGAGGAGGAACGAGACGAGTACCGGGTTGTACTCGCGCGCCAGCGCTTTACTGTCGACGATCTCCTGGATCGATTGGGCGCGCAACGCGGCAACGGCGATGAGCAGGACTCCAACAACGATGGCTCGACGCATGGAGCACCTCCGCTGATTGTCCGTGAGGGATGGAATTGTATTACTGACGTCTCAAAATGAACAGCCGCAGCAGGTCCAGCGCGCTCTGCGAAGCGAACCACTTGAACATCGAGCGCGACATCGGCCAGAACTGCTTGCGATGTTCGCGGGCGGTCGCGCTGGCGACGGCGATGTGCACCGTGCCGACCGGCTTCGCGTCCGACCCGCCGCCCGGCCCGGCGATGCCGGTCACGCCGATGCCGTAAGTCGTGTCGAGGCGATCGCGAATCCCTTCGGCCAAGGCGATCGCGATCTCTTCGGACACCTCTCCGTGCTGTTCGATGATGCGAGGATCGACGCCGGCGATGTCGATCTTCGCCTTCGCGTCGTAGCAGACACCGCCGCCGATGTAGTAGCGCGAGCTTCCGGCGACATCGGTGATCCGCGAACCGACAAGTCCGCCCGTACATGATTCGGCGGTGGAGAGCGTGGCGTTGCGCTCGACGAGGATGCGGCCAATGACTCCTTCGAGCGTCTCGTCATCGAATCCGTAGATGCGATCGCCGAAGATCTGGAGCAGTTCTTTTTCGCGCGATGCGATTTCTTCCCGCGACGTTCCTTGCAGATGAAGCTCGATCTGCGCGCCGGAAGCGAGGATCGTCAACGGCTCGTGATCGCGCGCTTCGTAATACGGCTTCAACCGCTCCTCGACACCTGACTCGGTGAGGCCGGCGACTTTCAGCACGCGCCGGTGGCGCTTCACGTCGCCGATCGTCTCTTGCAACCATGGCCGGAGATACGTCGCGATCATCCACTCCAGTTCATGCGGCACGCCGGGAAAGACCCAGATGTGCTTGCCGCGAAGCTGGAGATGAAATCCCGGCGCAGTGCCGCGCTCGTTCGTCAGCGTCGTCTGACCACGAAACACCTGGGCCTGTCGCTTGTTGACCCCGGGCATCTTCCAGCCCCGCGCGGCGAAGCGTTTCTCGATCCGATCGATGATCGACTGATCGACTTCCATCTCCAGGCCGAGTGCTTTGACAAGCGCCTCGCGCGTCAGGTCATCTTCCGTCGGGCCGAGGCCGCCGGTGGTGACGAGGATGTCGACGCGCGCGAGGTCGTAATTGATCTGATCAGCGAGATCATCGAGGCGATCGCCGACGATGTTCTTGAGAACGACCTCGACGCCGTGGTCCTCGAGAGCGGCGGTGATCTTGAGCGAGTTCGTGTCGACGCGCGTCGGGCCGAGCATCTCCGACCCGATGGCGATGATGGCCGCCTTCATGCGAGGCGCATGTTAACTTGCGGCGGTGCAGCACGACGTGGTCATCATCGGCGCCGGCGTGATCGGCAGCAGCATCGCCTATCACCTCGCGGCGCGCGGAGTCCGGGACGTTCGCGTCGTCGACCGCGCCGGCGATTTTGGCGCCGGAAGCACGCCGAGAGCAACCGGGGGATTTCGCTCGCAGTTCGGAACCGAGGTCAATGTACGACTGTCGATGCTCTCACGCCAGAAACTCCTGCGGTTCGAAGACGAGATCGGTGTTGATTCGGGCTACCGGCCCTACGGCTATTTGTTCATGGCCCGGACGCAGAACGAACTTGATGAGCTCCTGACTGCTCAGAAAGTTCAGCACGCATGCGGCCTGAGGGAAGCGCGCACGATCAGCGCAGATGAGATTCGCGAGCTCAATCCCGCGGTCCACGACGACTCACTCATCGGCGGCACGTTCTGTCCGACGGATGGGTTCATCGTCGCGAATCAGATCATGCGTGGCTATGCCGAGGGGGCGAAGAGGCTGGGCGTGCGCTTCGACTTCAACACGACGGTGAAGGCGTTCGATCGCGGCGTCGCGTACGTCAACGCCGCCGGTGCGTGGGCGGCGGAGGTGTCGGATGTGCCGGTCACGCCGCTGCGCCGCCGCGTGGCGTGTACGGTGCCTACGAACGTTCTGCCGGCCGATATGCCGATGACAATCTGGGCCGGTGATGCGTTTCACGTCCGCGTTCGCAACGGCCGCGTCATGCTGGTGTGGCCCGATACGCCGCCAAACGATGACATCTGGATGGATACCGTCATCCAGTGGGCGCACGAACGGATACCCGTGTTACGTGACGTGGCGATCGATCCGGAGCACTGCTGGGAAGGTCTTTACGAAATGTCTCCGGACCGGCATGCGATCATCGGCCGCGATCCCGAACGCGAGAATCTCTATCTCGCGAATGGATCGTCCGGCCACGGCGTCATGCATTCGCCGGCGATCGGCCAGCTCCTGGCCGAGATGATCGTCGATGGCAAGACGTCGATCGACATCAGCGCGCTGCGGCCGTCGCGCTTCGCGGAAGGAAAACCGATCAAGGGACCTGAGCTTCTGTAGCTTCCCTCTCTTTCGACATCTCTTCCCACTTGCGATACAGGAGCTCGATCATCGCTTTCAGATCGCTGTTGCGCGCCTGGATCTTCTTCATGCGCTCGCCGTCGCGATAGACCTCTTCGGAGCAGAGCAGCAGGTCGTTGCGCTCACGCTCCCCTTCGGCCGAGGCGATGCGCGCCTCGAGTTGCGCGATCTCTTCGTCGATTTTCTTGATGCGCTTGTCGCGCTTCCTTTTCTCATTGTCCCCTCTCCCAGCGGGAGAGGGTGGCCGAAGGCCGGGTGAGGGGCGATCGATCGCGACGGGTTTCGGCACCGCGACACCAGTCTTCATTCTCTCCACCACATCGCTGTAGTTGCCCGCATAGACTTCGCCGTGGCCGTCCTCGACAAGGATGATGTTTTCCGCAACGCGATCGATGAAGTATCGATCGTGCGAGACGACGATCAGGGCGCCAGTGAAACTTTCCAGAGCCTCTTCCAGCGCTTCGCGCGTGTAGACGTCGAGATGATTCGTCGGCTCGTCGAGCAGCATCAGATTGCCGCCCACGTACATGATCTTCGCCAGCGCGAGCCGTCCGCGCTCGCCGCCGGAGAGATCGCGCGTCTTCTTGAAGACGTCGTCTTCGAAGAACGAGAACTGCGCGAGATAGGAACGGACCTGCAGCTCGGTCTGCGAGTGATCGAGGTTCCACACCTCGTCGATGACCGTTCCCTTCGGGTCGAGATCGCCGAGGGTCTGGTCGTAATAACCGACGTGGACGTTGTGGCCGTAGTCAATCGTTCCGGCGAGCGGCTGAAGCCGGCCGGCAAATGTCTTCAGCAGCGTCGACTTGCCCGAGCCGTTCGGTCCCATGATGGCGTAGCGCTCGCCACGGCGAACGGTGAGACTGAAATTCTCCACGACGCGCTTGTCGCTATACCCGGCATCGACACGATCCGCGGTTAACGCCACCGCACCCGAGCGCGGGCCGGCATCGAGACGGAAGTTCGCAAGCGTCTCGTCGATCTCCGGACGTTCGAGCTCATCGAGCTTGCCGAGCATCTTGCGTCGCGATTTAGCCTGCTTCGTCTTCTGTCCGGCGATGTTGCGGCGGATGAACTCCTGCGTCTTCTCGACGAACTCCTGCCGCCGTTCGTAATCGACGGCCATCTTCTCCATGCGCTCCGCGCGCTGAGCGACGAATCGCTCGTAGTTGCCGTTATATTCGACGAGCTTGCCGTGCGCGAGCTCGACGATCTTCGACACGGTGCGATTGAGGAATGTTCGGTCGTGCGAAATGAGAAGGTAACTTCCTTTGAATGACTGAAGGAACTCCTCGAGGAACTCGATGCCGTCGAGATCGATATGATTCGTCGGCTCGTCGAGAAGGAGTAGGTCGACCTTCGTCAGTAGAACGCGCGCGAGCATGGCGCGGTTTTGCTGGCCACCGCTGAACTCCGCGATAGCCCGTTCCCACTCCGACTTTTCCTTGAATCCTACGCCGGTGAGGACCCGCTCGACCTCGGCGTGCAGCGTATAGCCGTCGGCGTGTTCGAAGTCATGTTGCAGCTCGGAATACTTCTGGAGAAGGCGGTCGTGATCGGGTCGCGACGCGTCCGCGAGATCGTGCTCGATCGTGCGCATCTTCTGTTCGATCGCCAGCACATCGGCGAATGCGGTCTCGACGTAATCGAAGAGAGAGACGCCCGGTTCGGCATCGAGATGCTGGCCGACGTGACCGATCGTGAGACCAGAAGCGCGAATGATCGTTCCGCGATCCGGTTCCTCCTGCCTGAGCAGAAGCCGGAACAGCGTCGTCTTGCCCGCGCCATTGCGGCCGACCAGCCCGACGTGCTCGCCGGGATTGTGCTGCCAGGTCACGCCCTGCAGAATGTCGTGCGGGCCGTAAGATTTCTCGACGTCTTCAAAGCGATAGAGCATGCTTGCGCTCAGCTAAACGTGTCGGACCACAAACTGATTCTCTATCCGAAAGACCCACACGCGCCGGCGGTCGAGCGCGAGCAGATCGAGGAGCCGCTTCGCACCGCGGGATTCATCGGGAAGCCGATCGAGGTCGTCGGCGAAATGCGCTATCGCCCCGGCAGCCGCTTCGAGAAGCTGCTGCCGTTCAGCGGACCGTCCGAGCCGGCGCACTGCACGATCGAGATCCCCGAAGCGAAGAACGACGTTGAGTTTCTCGGCGGTGCGAACGTCGAGGCGCCGAGTTGTCGCTCTTGCGGCTTCAACATCGAGCAGTGGGCCGATGCCGTGTCCGCGTGGTTCGACGATCGAGAGACCTTCGTGGCGTCATGTCCGGCATGCGGATCGAAAGCGAAACTGTGGGAGCTCGACTGGCACCATACGAACGCCTTCGGCCGCTACAGCGTGGATGTGTGGAACGTTGATCTCGGCGACGCCACGCCATCCGAGAATCTGCTGCACATCCTCGCCAATACCAATGGTGGCGAATGGGATTACTTCTACTATGTCTTATAGGAGCGTTCGATGCGTCTAGCAGTCAACATCGACCACATCGCCACGATCCGGGAAGCGCGCAAGGCCGACGAGCCCGATCCGGTCGCTGCGGCGGCCATCTGCGAGCTCGCGGGCGCGCAGGGCATCACCGTCCATCTGCGCGGCGACCGGCGGCACATTCAGGACCGCGACGTGGAGCTGCTGCGCAGGACGGTCACGACGCATTTGAACATCGAGATGGCATCGACCACGGAGATGGTCCGCATCGCCCAGACCGTCAAGCCGCATCAGGTCACGCTCGTCCCGGAACGAAAAGACGAAGTGACGACCGAGGGTGGGCTCGATGTCGTGTTGCATTCGGGGAACGTCGAGAAAGTCGTGCGCCAGTTGCTCGAAGCGCGCATCAACGTGTCGATCTTCGTCGATCCCGATCTCGAACAGGTCCGACACTGCCACAAGATCGGCTCGCCGAAGATCGAGATCAATACGGGCAAGTACGCAGATGCGTGGAATGCCGGCGGCGCCTGGCACCCGGAGATCGAGAAGATCACCACTGCGGCGAAAGCGGCGCGCAAGCTCGGGCTCATCGTTCTGGCAGGACACGGTCTCACTTACCGCAACATCGATGCGATTGCCGGGATCGCGGAGATCGAGGAGCTGAACATCGGCCATTCGATCATCTCGCGCGCGGTGCTCGTCGGACTCGACGCGGCAGTGCGCGAGATGGCCGCGCTGATGAGAAACCCGCGGCGGCTGCCGACTGTGGGCCGCTAGGCGCCATGGAGTGCGGCGGCTTGCCGCCGCCTTGAAGGAGGTCGCAAGCGACCGCTAACGCCGCGCAAGCAGAAGGCGCCGAATGTCGGCCAGCCGCTCACGATCCTGCCGCGACGAGAATTGCTCCTCTTCGTACAGCGCGATGACCTGCTCGAACATCTTCGCCGCCTCAGGATCACGCGCCCGCAGCATCTCGAGCGCTTCTTCAGCCGTCGTCGTCGCGCGCACTTCGATGCCGAGCTGTCGCAGACGATGCGCGATGAGATCGAAGATCGCCCGCTTTCGACGAGCGAGGAGAAACGCGACGGCGAGCGCAGCGATGATCGATGCGAGAGTGCTGAGGACACGCGGCGACGCGAGTTGGCGGCCGAAGGCGGTGGCATTGTGACGTGTGTCGAGCGCCGCTTGCCGCAGTCGGGCGATCATTTCCGCGAGGAGTGCAATCTGATCGCCGAGACCGTAAGTCAGGACGTAGCGGTCCCAGAAATAGTTGATGGAGTCGCTGAGCGCGCTCGCATATCGATTGAATAGACCTGACTGCGCGTCACCTGGCCGCATCGCCGGCGGCGTCGGATCGTA
>DASXRT010000155.1:0-9304 GCA_036506455.1 Thermoanaerobaculia bacterium | reverse complement strand
GGTGCGGCGGAGAAATGATCGTTCGAGAAAGCGAACGATCGGTGTCAGAAGGAAGGAGAACAGGATCGCCAGCGCGATCGGAACCAGCACCGTGCGCGCGATGTAGAGAATCGCGATGACGATGAGGGTGACCGAGAGGATGCGCGTGTTCGATTGACGGCGCTCGGCGGCGCGCTTGTCGGCGACCTCGGTTCCGGGTGAGGTCGGCAGCCGGCGAACCGACAGCGTCCGATCGAATCGATCAGTATCGTCGTCCTCGGGATACACGGATGAGTGTACTGCAACGGATAAGCCGTTCGGTGTAGCGGCGCGCTTTAGCGCGCCGAGGGCGCCTTCTTCCAGCGCAGGATCGGCTGCCGCGCCGCTCTCGCCTCATCCAATCGACGCACGGGCGTCGTATGCGGCGCGCTTCGCACGAGCTCCGGCCGCTCCTCGCACTCGCGGGCGATGGCCAGCATCGCGTCGCAGAACGCGTCGAGCTCTTCCTTCGGCTCGCTCTCGGTCGGCTCGATCATCAGCGCGCCGGAAACGATCAACGGGAAGTAGATCGTCGGCGGGTGAAAGCCGTAGTCCATCAGGCGTTTGGCGATGTCGAGCGTGTGGACATCGTGCGCGCTCTGATTCTTGTCATTGAAGACGACTTCATGCAGTGACGGCGCATCGTACGGCAGGTAATAGGGACCCTTGAGTCGAGCGCGAATGTAGTTCGCGTTGATCACCGCGATCTGTGCGATGCGGCGAAGGCCGGTGGGGCCCATCGAGCGCATGTACGTCAGCGCACGCACGAGCACGTTGAAATTGCCGTTGAACGCGCGCATGCGCCCGATCGAATCGGGATGACTGTCGTCGAGGTAGAACGTCCCGTCTTCGCGCCGTTCGACGGTCGGCGTCGGAATGAACGGAACGAGCCGCTCCGATACCCCGACCGGGCCTGCTCCTGGTCCTCCGCCGCCGTGCGGCGTCGAGAAAGTCTTGTGCAGGTTCGAGTGAATGACGTCGATGCCCATGTCGCCGGGTCGCGCCACTCCGACGAACGCGTTGAGATTCGCGCCGTCGCAGTAGAGATACGCGCCCTTGGAATGGAGGATTTTCGCCATCGCCTTGATCTCGCTCTCGAACACACCGAGCGTGTTCGGAACGGTGATCATCAGCGCCGCGACATCTTCGTTGACCGCCTCTTGGAGCACGTGCAGATCGAGAGTGCCGCGGCTGTTCGACTTGAGCTCCTTGACCTGATAGCCGGCGAATGCCGCGGACGCGGGATTCGTCCCATGCGCGGAGTCGGGGATCAGGATGTACTTGCGGGCATTGCCGCTCCCGGCCAGCGCCTTGTGCACCATCAGGATGCCCGTCAGCTCACCGTGCGCGCCGGCGACCGGCTGCAATGAGACACGGGGCATGCCGAGGATTTCCTTGAGCGTCTGCTCGAGCCACCACAGCAGTTCGAGATTGCCCTGGACCTGGGTGTCGGCCTGCAGCGGATGCGACAAGGCAAAGCCCGGCGTCCGCGCGATCTCTTCATTGATTCGTGGGTTGTGCTTCATCGTGCACGAGCCGAGCGGATACAGACCGGCATCGATCGAGACGTTCAGCTTCGAGAGTCGCGTGAAGTGACGGATGACATCGACTTCCGAGACCTCGACTTCATCGGCGATGGCGGCGCGGCGGAGATTGGCGGGAAGCGCGTTTTCGACTACCGGCACGTCGAGCTTCGGCAATTGATAGCCGCAGCGACCGCGCTTCGAATGCTCGAAGATGAGGCCTTCGCGGTTCTGTGTGGCGCCAGCTTCAGCCGGCGTCTCGGCCGTTTCGAGCACGTCGGTCATCGGCGCTCCCGCGAAATCGCCGCGCTCAGCGCACCGGCGTAGTGATCGAGCTGCTCGCGCGAATGAAGCTCAGTCACCGCGACGAGGAAGTCGTTCTCATGACCTTCATAGAAATCACCGAGCGGAATGCCGCCGATGATCTTCTCGTGCTCGAGATCGCCGAGGATTTGCGAGGCCGGGAACGGCGTGCGCACCACGAATTCGTTGTAGACCGGACCGGTGAATGGCAACTCCACGACTCCGCGCAGCTTCTCGCGCAGGTATGACGCCTTCTGCAGGCATTGCTCGCCGACTTCGCGCAGTCCGTTCTTGCCCATCAGCGAGAGATACATGTTCGCGCCGAGCGCGATGAGCGCCTCGTTCGTGCAGATGTTCGACGTGGCCTTACCGCGGCGGATGTGCTGCTCGCGCGTCGCCAGCGTCAACACGTACGCGCGCTTGCCATCGACGTCGACCGTTTCGCCGACGAGACGACCGGGCATGTGCCGCTTCAGCGCGTCTTTCACGACCATGAAACCGACATACGGCCCGCCGAACTGCGTCGGGATTCCCCACGCTTGTCCTTCGCCGACAGCGATGTCGAATCCATGCGCGCCCGGCGGCGTCAGAATCCCGAGCGACGTCGCCTCGGTGATCACGGCGATCTTCGATACGTTCGCGATCGAGGCGATGGCATCGTAGTCTTCGATGACACCGAGAAAGTTCGGCGACTGCACCGCGATCGCGAACGCGCCATCGGCAGAACGCAAAGCGTCGAGATCGATCCGGCCGTCGCTGTTCCATCCGACCTCGACGATCTCGATGCCGAGGTTCTGCACGTAGGTGCGGACGGTCGCGGTGTAGTGAGGATGAACGCTCTTGGCGATGAGGACTCTCTTCTTGCCTTTGCCGACTCGTTCAGCGAGAAGCACCGCTTCGCACAGCGCGGTCGAGCCATCGTAGAGCGATGCGTTCGCGACATCGAGACCCGTCAGAAGGCATTGGTGCGTCTGATATTCGAAGATCGACTGCAGCGTCCCCTGCGACACCTCGGGCTGATAGGGCGTGTACGAAGTCAGGAATTCGGCGCGGAGGAGAAGTTGATCGATGCATGCCGGCTGATAATGCGCGTACGCGCCACCACCCAGAAACGAGACATGGTCGACCGCAGTCTTGTTCCGCGATGCGAGCTGCCGAAACCATCGCCGCGATTCGACTTCCGACCATGGTCCGGGGATGTCGAGCAGCCGGTTCAGCTTCACATCGTTCGGAATCGAATCGAAGAGACGATCGATCGAATCGACGCCGATGACGCGAAGCATCTCCGGGATGTCATCGCTGGAGTTGGGGATGTAGCGATGGGCGTTGTTCGGATCGGTTGGATTGGGAAGATTGGTCATGGGTTCTCAGTGCTCAGTGCTCGGTGCCGCCTTCAGCACTGAGCACCGAGCACTCACTTTCCTGATTCAGTCTGCACGTAATCGTCATAATCCTCTGCCGTCATCAGCTCGTCGATCTCGTCGGGGGAGCTGAGGCGGATCTTGATCATCCAACCGTCGCCGTAAGGGTCCGTATTCACGAGCTCGGGTTTGTCGGCGAGCGCCTCGTTGACTTCGGTGACCTCTCCGCCGATCGGCGAAAACAATTCCGATACCGCTTTGACCGACTCGATGCTCCCGAGCTCGTCGCCCATGTCGAGCTGTGTCCCGACCTGCGGAAGCTCGACGAATACGACGTCACCGAGCTCCTTCTGCGCGTAGTCGGTGATGCCGATCGTCCCCGTGTCACCTTCGACGTGAACGTACTCGTGACTTTTGGCGTACCGGTTGTCTTCAGGGGTATTCGCCATCGTCGCTCCTTCTATTTGGCCCGCTTGTAGAACGGCGTCGGGACGACACGCGCCCGAGTTTCCTTGCCGCGAATGAGGATTGTGAACTCGGAGCCCTGGGCCGATTTGTCGAGCGGAAGATATGCGAGACCGATCGGCTTTTTCAATGTCGGAGAATGAGTTCCGCTGGTGACGACGCCGATTTCTTCGCCTCCGTCGACGATCGGATAGCCGTGGCGGGCGATGCCGCGATCGATCATCTCGAAGCCGACGAGCTTGCGGCGCGGACCCTCGCTCTTTTCGCGTTCCAGGACATCGCGACCCATGAAGTCGCCTTTCTCGAGCTTCACGATCCAGGCGAGATCGGCCTCGAGCGGCGTCGTGGAGTGATCGATATCGTTCCCATAGAGGGCCATCTTTGCTTCGAGGCGCAGCGTGTCGCGCGCGCCGAGACCGCACGGCTTCACACCGGCGTCGACGAGCTTGCGCATGATGCGCGTGGCATCGCCGGGCGAGAGGAAAATCTCGAAGCCATCTTCTCCGGTATAACCGCTTCGCGAGATCATTCCGTCGGCGCTGTCGATCTTGGCCCTGGAGAAGCGGTAGTACTTGAGTTGCGAAAGATCGAGGTTCGTCAGCGGCTGTAGAACGCCCTGCGCGTTCGGACCCTGCAGCGCGAGAAGAGCGTAGTCATCGCTCACATTGCGGACTTCGACGTCCATCCCCTTCGCGCAGTCGGAAAGCCATTCGAAGTCTTTATCGGCGTTCGATGCGTTCACGACGAGCAGGTAGTCGTCTTCGCCACGCCGGCCTATCCACAGATCGTCGACGAACCCCGCAGTCGGATAAAGCAGCCCGTTGTATTGCGCGCGGCCGTCATCGAGCTTGGAGACGTCGTTACACGTCGACTTCTGCAGGAGCTCGAGCGCCTGTCGCCCGCGCACGGTGATCTCGCCCATGTGCGAGACGTCGAAGACTCCCGCATTCGTTCGCACCGCTTCGTGCTCCTCGAGGATTCCGGAGTACTGAACCGGCAGCTCCCAACCGCCGAAGTCCACCATCTTCCCGCCGAGCTCTCGCTCGAGACCATGAAGCGGAGTTTTCTTCAGCGGGGCATCGTCGGGCATCGCTCCTCCGAGGGCGCGTTAAACTAACATAGTTGTTCGGGAGGGGCGTGAAGGGCGAAATCGGCGATTTCCTCGACTATCTCACCTACGAGCGCAACGTCTCGATCAACACCGTTTGCGCTTATCGCGACGATCTCGAGTCATTTGTTTCGTTCCTCTGCAACGATTACTTCACGCTCGGCCGCGACCAGCTCGACTTCCGCCGCGTCGACAATCTGACGATCCGCGCCTATCTCGCTCATCTCGCGCGGCGCAGGCTGTCGCGATCATCCGTGGCGCGACATCTCTCGTCATTGCGATCTTTCTTTCGCCACCTGATGCGCGAAAGTCTCGTCGAAGCAAATCCGGCGCGCGGCGTCGCCACGCCGAAGCGTGAGAAGCATCTCCCATCCGTGATGCAGCCGGCCGACATCGCTCTGCTGCTCGAGCAACCCGATCTCTCGACTCCGCTGGGCCTGCGCGATCGAGCATTCCTCGAATTGATGTACGCCTCGGGCCTGCGGATCAGTGAGGTGGTCGGAGTCGACATCGACGATATCGAGCTTCGGGCGCGGCTCGTCAAAGTGCGCGGCAAGGGGGCGAAAGAGCGAATCGTCCCCTTTGGATCGAAAGCCGAGGAGGCGATCCGCGCATACCTGCCGACGCGCGAGACGCCGCCGGACGAGAACGCCCTCTTCATCAACTATCGCGGCCAGCGCATCACCACTCGCAGCGTGCGCCGGCTGTTCGACAAGTACGTTCGGGCCGCCGCCCTTCGCGCCGGCATTTCACCTCACACGATGCGCCACTCCTTTGCCACGCACCTCCTTAACGCCGGCGCCGATCTTCGCGGCATCCAGGAGCTGCTTGGGCACGCTTCCCTTTCCACGACTCAGAAATACACGCATCTGAACGATGGCGAGCTTCTGAAGGTTTACAAAAAGGCCCACCCGCGGGCCTGAGGTGCGTTGTGCTCGGTGCTCGGTGCTCAGTGCTGACGCCGAGGATTGAGCACTAGCACTGAGCACTGAGCACTCAGCACCTATAATCGCTTGACCGCAATGATCCGCGCGATCGTCCATCAAGGCTCGATCGGTCACACAATCGAGTATTTCGCCGTGGTGGCCGGACCTGACGTCGATCGCCGTTTCTTCTTCGAGCAGATCAACGTGCCGCGCGGCGATGTCATCCGCTATTTCGGCGGCGGCAACGAGATCGTGCTGAATCCCGAAGGCGTTCGCTTTCACGGAAACGGAGGCATCTTCGGCGAGTACATGTTCGGCGGACACCTTCCGGTCGGCGACCTTCTGAACGATGAGGTCGTGAACCGTCTCGTGCTCTTCGGTACGACGATCGATCCCAAGTCGCACGAGTTGCGTTTTTCGTACAACACCGACGGCTTCGAGTCGTACGACAATCTTTTTCTCCAGGGCAACGCCATCGCGAACTATTTCTTCTTCATCGATGACCGGAAGAAATTTGCCGACGTCACCGACCGTCAGTCGCAGACGCTCCGCGCCGCCGGCAAGCTCCTGAAACGCTCGCGCCGGGTCGGCAACGGTCAATTCATCGCGCTGGCGCATGAGATTCTCGACGCTCTCGGAGAGAACGAGAGCACGCTGATCGTGCTGCGGATCATCCATCGCGCCAATCAGCGCTTCGCCGAAGGGTGCCGTCAGGCATACGCCGCGAACCGTTCGCTTTCAGAGGTTGCCGCCAACGCCATCGATGCCGAGGATCTCGGTCGCGTGGAAACATATCAGCGCGAGAGAATCCAGATCGATGTCGTCTATCACGATCCGAACAACCAGGAGCTCATCGACGAGTACAAGCGCATTCTCGCTTCGTGCAGCGGGTCGATCATCAGCCCGTCGGCGCGCGCGCGGCTGATGCGCATCCGCACGCTCTCGCTGCGCAATGAAGTGCCCCTGTCGATCTTCGACACGCTCGAGGAGATCGTGCTGCAGGAGTCACGCGTCGAAGTCGAAGGCGCCACCGAGCCCGATTACATCCAATCTACCCGCGAGATCCTCGGCGGCCTGCTCCTCGGTAAAAGCATCAACCGAAAGCTTTCGTCGCTGGACATGGTGCAGTTGATGGAAAACAAGCAGCGCGCGGCGGCGAATCGCGATCAGATGTTCGAGGAGCTGCTGCTCGATACCGGGCGGCAGATCGACGAGATCGGGCGGACGGATGAGGACGTCGAGCGACTGGAGTCTTTCGGAGAGCTGGTGACGCTGTTCGACCGCATCGATCACACGACGACGCTTGTCAACAAGCTCGCGTTCATGGACGACGTCGAGCTGTCGCAGGAGCAGGTGCGATCGCTGATCGGAAACATGCAGGTGTTCGAGGGACTGCGCCGCGGACTCTTTCAGCAGCTCTTCATCGATCCGATCCTCTCGAATGAATACGCGCTTTCGTACGGCAAGAAGAAGCTCTACGCGTTGACGCTCGGGCTCATCTCCATCGAGAACAACGAGATGTCGATCGCGGACGTGACGCAATCGATCGCGTCGATCAACCGCAGCGAGCGCGCCTACTTCGCCGTTTACACCCTGGCGCGGCGGCGCATGGCGAATTTCTATCTCGAGCTGAACACGGCCGAGGGGCGCGATACGTTCCGGCGGGAGATCAAGGCCGAGATCGAGCACGACGAGCAGATGCACGACCTGCAGGACGCGATCACCGAGTCGTTGCTCGAGGAAGTCATTACAAAGATCCGGCTCGAAGCTTTCTACATCAACCAGCTCCTGCCGCGGATCATCGATGAGCAGGATGCGAAGCTCCGCAGCGACTTCCTGTCGAACTCCGGGCTCGACCTGTTCCAGATCGAAGAGCTGGAGAGCGAGTACTTCGAAATGCGCGCGTTCCCGTCGCAACTGCTCGATGTGGTGCGGCGGCCTGTGGCGACAGGCAACTAAATTCTTGAAGTTGGTGGTTGGTGGTTAGTAGCTGGTGCCTTTCGGCATGAGGCACCAACTACTAACTACTGGCTACCAACTACCGAAGCGGCTCGGCATAGACTTCAGACATGCCTAACCGCCTCGCGAACGAATCCTCGCCCTATCTCCTTCAGCACGCGCACAACCCTGTCGACTGGTACCCGTGGGGTGAGGAAGCGCTCGCCAGGGCACGCAGCGAAGACAAGCCGATTTTTCTCTCCATCGGTTACTCGGCGTGCCACTGGTGTCATGTCATGGAGCGCGAGTCGTTCGAGAACGACGCGATCGCGGATCTGCTCAATCGCGAATTCGTGGCCATCAAAGTCGATCGCGAGGAGCGGCCCGACATCGACACCATCTACATGCAGGCCGTACAACTGATGACCGGACATGGCGGATGGCCGATGTCGATGTTTCTGACGCCCGACGGCCGGCCGTTCTACGCCGGAACGTATTTTCCGCCGACCGATCGGCAGGGGATGCCGGGGTTCGATCGCGTCCTGAGGCACGTTGCCGATGCGTATCGCTCGCGGCGCGGCGACGTCGAAGCGGCGTCGGACGAAGTGCAGCAGGCCATCTCGTCATCGATGCAGGTCACCACCGCCGATCGCGTCGTCGATCGCATCGCACTCGATCGCGCGACGCAGCGCATTGCGCAGGCTTACGATCCCGCGAATGGCGGATTCGGAGGCGCTCCAAAGTTCCCGCCGTCGATGACACTCGACTTTCTGATGCAGGTCGCGTGGCGTGGCCATGACGAATTGCGCGAAATCATCACCCACACTCTGACGAAGATGGCGCGCGGCGGCATGTACGACCAGATCGGCGGCGGATTTCATCGCTACTCCGTCGACGCCCACTGGCTCGTGCCGCACTTCGAGAAGATGCTCTACGACAATGCGCTGTTGGCGCGCCTGTACACGCGTGCGTGGCAATGGACCAAAGATCCGTTCTTCGCCCGCATCGCCAACGAGATCCTCGGTTTCGTGCAGCGGGAGATGACGTCGCCCGAAGGCGGCTTTTATTCGACCCTGGATGCCGACTCAGAAGGTGAAGAAGGGAAGTTCTACGTCTGGAGCCGCGCCGAAGTGATGGAGGTGCTCGGCGCGGAAGAGGGACGCATTTTCTGCGCGCTCTACGACATCACGGACCGAGGCAACTGGGAGGGGAAGAATATTCTGAATGTGCCACGCGATCCGGAAAGCGTCGCCGCGGATCTCGGCGTGACGATCGAAACGCTCACCGACATCGCCGCGCGCGGGAAGTGCAAATTGTATGGAGTTCGTTCGCAGCGCGTCTGGCCCGCACGCGACGAAAAGATTCTCACAGGATGGAACGGATGGATGCTCGCGGCATTCGCGGACGCGGCCGTGGCATTCGATCGCGATGAATATCGCGGCGTGGCGAAGCGCAACGCCGATTTCCTTCTGGCGCGAGTTTCGGACGGGCGCCTCTCGCGCAGCGGGCGGATTCCCGGGCTGCTCGAGGATTACTCAGGCGCAGCGTGGGGACTCGCACTGGCGTACGAAGCGACGCACGAGCGGCGCTATCTCGATGCGGCGCGCGATCTGCTCGAGCAGATCCTCACCCGCTTTGCCGACGATGAGAACGGCGGCTTCT
>DASXRT010000154.1:0-21459 GCA_036506455.1 Thermoanaerobaculia bacterium | reverse complement strand
ATGTTTTTCTCGTCAAACTTCTCGATGGCGATGGCCCGGCCGGCCGCGCCCATCCTCCGGCCCACATCGTCGTTGGAAAGAATCTCGATCGCGCGTTCGGCCATCGCGTCGACATCGCCGACCGGCATCAGGTATCCGTTGACGCCGTCCTCGATGACTTCCGGCAACCCGCCGGCCCGCGTGGCGATCACGGGAACTTCGGACGCCATCGCTTCCAGCGCCGCCATCCCGAATGACTCAGACTCCGACGGCAGCAGGAAAAGATCGCTTCCGCCGAGGATCTCTTCGAGGTTGGGGACGTTGCCGAGAAAGAAGACGCGATCGCGCAGTTGATGCTCGCGGCAATACGCCTCGGCGCGCGAGCGATCGGGGCCGTCGCCGATCATCATCAAACGGCTCGGCACCACGCGCGACACTTTCTCGAAGACGCCGATCACGTCCATCACGCGCTTCACCGGCCGGAAGTTCGAGACATGACATACGAGCTTGTCGGTCGATGCCCCGAACATGTGGCAGAACGCGCTGCGATGATGTTGAAAGCGATCGGGATCGACGAAGTTCGGGATGACCTCGATCGCTTTCTGCGTGCCGAAGTTACGTGCCGTCTCGCTCTTCAGCCACTGCGATACCGCGGTCACACCGTCGGACACTTCGATGCCGAACTTCGTGATGGGCAGGTAGCTCTCATCGCGACCGACGAGAGTGATGTCGGTTCCATGCAGAGTGGTGATCACTTTCAGGTCGCGCGATCCTAGAATCTGTTTGGCGAGATAGGCGCTGATCGCGTGCGGAATCGCGTAATGCACGTGAAGCACATCGAGCTTCTCGTACGACGCTACCTCGGCCATCTTCGTCGCCAGGGCGAGCGTGTAAGGCGGATACGGATCGAACAGCGGATACGCAGTAACCGTCACCTCATGGAAGTGAACGCGCTCGTGCAACAGGATGTTGAGTCGCGAAGGGAGAGCGTAGCTGATGAAATGGATGTCATCGCCCTGCCGTGCCAGGGCGATGCCGAGCTCCGTGGCTATGACACCGGAGCCGCCGAAGGTTGGATAGCAGGTGATGCCGATTCTCATCTGGAAGGTCGTCGGTCGTAGGTCGTCGGTCGTGGGGGCCTCAGTGCCAAAAGGCCCAACGACCTACGACCCACGACCTACGACCTAAACCTCCCGTCCCGAGTATGCTGCAACGAGATCATCGATCTTCGGCGGTTGCTTCGTCAGATATCCCTCACCATACCGCGCGCCGATCAGCGCGCCGAAGTGCTTGCCGCGGGCGTCGATCATCTCCATAAACCGCTCTTCGGAAAGAAACGTTCGCGGCTCCTTCGTCTTTTTCGAGCTGAAGAACTGCGATTGAAAAGCGCCGATGGCGCGCATCTTTGTCTTCCATGAGTCCGTGACATCGACGACAAACGTCGGATGCAGCACGTAGTTCTGCATGTAATAGATCACCGCCTGCGGACGATGTGCGGCGAACTTTGTGTGAATCTGGCGCAGACCGGCGTAGAAGGACGCGTCGGTCACGATCTTTCCGGTCCGCACGTGATCGGGATGGCGCTCGTCCGGCCACGGCGCAAAGACCAGCTTCGGCCGCGTGCGGCGCAGAAATTCGATCAACTGCATCTCCTCGTCGCGACCGGTGCGCAATCCACCGTCGCCGAGGTCGAGATGCTCGCGAAAAGCGACGCCGAGGATTTGAGCGGCCTTTCGAGCCTCGCGCTGGCGCGTCTGCGGCGTACCGCGCGTTCCCATCTCGCCATGCGTCAGCTCGAGCATTCCAACAGGAACACCATCGCTGACGGATTTGGCGATCGTTCCCCCACAGGAGAGCTCGAGGTCATCGGCATGAGCGGCGACGAAGAGGAGATCGACGTTGTCGCTCATATGCCAATGATGCTGAACGATGCCGTGTCGGGCTCGATCTCATCGATCATCGAGTCGATCAGGTGCCGTCCGTACTGAGACCAGTACGGATACCAGCCTGCGATACGGTCCTGCACGTGGCGATCGGGATACAACGTCGCGAGAAGCTCCCGGGCCGCAGCGTATCGTTCTTTGTCTTTGCGTACCAGCCCGCGGATCGCGCGTTCGGTCAGCTTGTTGAAGTGGTATTCGATGTGGCCGATCGAGCGGGTGATCGCTCTGGCCAGCGCATGTTCGGCCGGCAGCGCGAGCTCGCCGATGCGCTCGATGTGCTTCATCAGCTCTTTGCGCGCGGCATCCGCTTCGCGACGGATCGCCGCGACGCCCGCCGGCTCCCGCGCCGCGAGAAGTGCGTCAGGCGCTGTGAAGATCTCTTCCGGCCTGATGTCATATCGTTCCATGAAACGCACCACTCGCTTCGGTGCGACGAGCGCGTGGCCGCGCAACGCCACGCGCGGCATCGGCACCTTCAGCATTTCATAGAGCGGTGTGATCTGCGCGTAGTACGCGACCTCCGCCGGTCCGCCTACGAAGATATCGGGCTGCAGAACGAAGTCCTGCAGCAGTGGACGGGTCAATGCGGATGTCGAGATACGCTCGGCCGGGATCAGGCGCGGGGCATCGAGGACATGACGCTCGAAGCGATCGTCGAGCTCGAAGAGCAGCGAGTACGATTCCCCTTCGCGGGGGAGCACCTGCGCTGCATATCCCGCATGAACAAGCTCGCCCGATCGATCAGAGATCGATCGCTCGATGTCCTGCCATTGCGCGAAGATTGAATCGAACAGCGGTTTGCCCGCGCGGCGAAGCTCCGGCAGGAGCGAATCGACGAGGATGATCTCGCTGCCGAAGATGCTCGCGACAAGCTCGGCGAACGACTCGCCGAAGGTGATTCCTTCGCGGAGCCACGACGGCCGTTCTGTCCCTTCGATCGCCAGGAATTCGGCGATCAGCGGCTCGGGAATCGCAACGCGTCCGACCGCCACCTTCGATTCCGCACTCCTCGCCGCACGCATGCAGAGGAGATCGCGCTGGCGATTGCGCACCGGCAGTGAGAGCTGCGCGACCTCGTCGAAATCGTGATCCTCGGTCGCGAGCCAGAACAATACTGTCGCCGGCGTGCCGCCACGCTCGAAGTCGCGCTTCATCTTCAGAAGCGTGGCGATCTTCGCCAGCGTGTACAGCGGTCCGCCGGCGAAGCCAACCTGCTGACCACCGACGATCGCAATCGACTGTCCTGCCGCCCAGCGTTGCAAATCATCTTTGACGGCGAGGCCCCACCTCCGATTCGAATCGACGAGGGCGTCGACGAGTGTCGCGTCGATGGATCGCGCGCGTTTCGTGTGTTGCGCGCGAGGCAGGAATCGACTGTCGCCGTGAAGCCAGTCGATCACAAACCGGTTGAAGCCCGGGTAGTGCTCCAGCGGAACGCGGAGGGTCATCGACTACAGGCGGCCAAGTTTCTCCGCCAGCGATCGTTCGTTCTGCTTTGCTTTCTCGAGGGCCACTTCCAGCGCGCGGATCACCTCGCGAGTGCTGGCCAGGATGGACTCGATATCGGCGCGTCCATTGCCGGCCTGCGGTTGCGGAGATGCGGGCTCGGCGTCGGCGAACGGATCTTCCTCGTCGAGCACCGGCGCGACGAAAGCAGGCGCCGGGACAGGACGAGTTCCCACCTGCGTCTTGGCCGGAGCCGCCGGCGCCTCGGTGCGCGTTCCCCCTTCGGTGCGCATGGAAAGCTTCGGCGTTCCCGCTGATGCCGATGTCACGCCCGATTTTGCCTTCATATCCGGCGCGGCCAGCTCCGGCTGATCGGGCAGCGTCGTGTCGACGTTGTGCTTGAGATTCTCGAGGATCTTCGCGATCGCGGCGCGCAGCGTGGCCGTGACACCCATTCCGGAGATCGCCGACGCCTCGACGATCGGCGCGCTTCCCGGATTCAGGTACGCGTTCATATCATCGACCGAGTCGACATTGGGCAGATCACGTTTGTTGTACTGAAAGACGATCGCTACTTTCTCCGGATCGAGGCGATTGAGGCGCAGATTCGTCTTCAGGTTCTCGAGGCTGTCGAGATTCGAATCGCGCATCGTGTCCTGCGAATCGGCGACGAACACGACGCCGTCGGCGCCGCGCAGCACCAGCTTGCGCGTGGCGTCGTAGAACACCTGTCCGGGCACGGTGTAAAGCTGCACGCGCACTTTCTGGCCGCCGACCGTCCCGAGCTCCATCGGCATGAAGTCGAAGAACAGCGTCCGATCCGTCTCGGTAGCCATCGAGATCATCTTTCCCTTGTGCTCGAGCTTGGGATTTCCGTAGATTTTCTCGAGGTTCGTGGTCTTGCCGCATAGACCGGGACCGTAATAGACCAGCTTGACCGTGACCTCGTTGATGGCTTTGTTGACCAGGGCCATTGGCGACCTCCGTGGGTCGGAACAGCTTACGTCATTCCGAGCGGAGGGAGGAATCCGGGCGGCGGGATGTTAACCTTAAGGGAACGAATTTCATGACGCGAAAAGACCTCCTGGAGCACGTCTGCTCCGAGCAGATCGTCGGTGTAGTACGAGAGGATAGCGCCGCGGCGGGGCGCGCGGTTGCTGACGCATACGCGCGCAACGGGATCACGATCGTCGAGATCACTCTGACCACTCCCGACGCGTTCGAACTGATCTCTCACGTCGCAGAGAAGTACGCCGGAGACGATGTCGTCGTCGCTGCCGGAACAGTGCGAAGCTCGAACGACGCTGCGCTGGCGCGCCGCGCAGGAGCGAAGGCGATCGTCTCCCCGCACACCGACGTTCGCGTGATCGAGTACGCCGTCGAGAACGATCTCCTGTCGATTGCCGGGGCAGCGACGCCGACCGAGATCATCCGGGCCTGGGAAGCCGGGTCGGACATCGTCAAGGTCTATCCCGCCCAATTCCTCGGCGGGCCCGATTACATCCGCACCATTCGCGGCCCGATTCGCAATGTGCCGATGCTCGCTGGTGGTCCCATACCGCTCGACATGATCGACGCCTACCTCGACGCCGGCTGTGTCGCCGTAAACCTCGGTCCTTCTCTCGCGGTCCCTGATCTCGTAAGGACGCAGCAGTGGGAGGAGATCGGTCGCCGCGTCGTGCTCGCGACATCGATCGTGCAATCGCGAAAGGACATTCAGACCGATACGTACGTCCATTGACGCATGACCATCCTTCTTCTTCTGCTCGTCAGTTCGTTCCCATCCAATTCCAAAACGTCGTGGATGACGCCGCAGTCGTTCCGTCTCGTCATCGGCATGAGCCGCGCCGATGCAGAAAAGACGCTGCATGATGCTGGTTGGACGGTAAAGCGAGGCAAGGACGACAACGAAGCGGTCGTGGACTACAGCGAAGACAAAGCGCTCACGCTCGAGTTCAATCGCGACCGTCTGCGCTCGGTCCGCTTCGAGCTCTTTGCGATCCTTCCGGAAATTCGCGCCGCCTTCGCCGAGCAGAAGTCGTTGCTGAAGAAGGCGCACGGCAATCCGAAGCCCACGGTCCACTCGGAATCGATCGTCGTCTATGACGACCGGCTGCCGAACATCATGGTCGTGCTGTCGGATGATCCAAAGACCGACTACGGAAAGAAGGGCTTCGGATATCTGGCTGTGCGGTACTACGATCCAATACCACATTGAGCCGATATCTGGTTCTCTTCGCCGGCGCGATCTTCTGTGCGCTCGGTCTTCTGCACGCCGTTTACACGTTCCTGAAGCGTTTGGCGCCAGTCGATCCAAACGTCATTGAGCAGATGCGCTCGACGACCGTACGACTCTCGCGCGGGCGGACCGACATGTGGAACGCGTGGATCGGTTTCAACCTGAGTCACAGTCTGGGCGCCGTGCTATTCGGCGTTCTTTGCATCACCGCGGCACTGCCGGTATGGATCCTCGTGCTCATCGCTACGATCTACGAAGTCCTCGCGCTCAAATTCTGGTTTCGCGTACCGGCCATCGCGATCGGGATTGCTGGAGCTTCTCTGCTGATCGCGTGCTTCGTGTAGAGGGGTCTACTGCGCCGCGCCCGCGCCGGCCGCTGCAGTGGTGGCCGGTGTCGCTTCGTGCCTCACGTAGCGCTGCGTCTTGCCGTCGTAAACGAACACACCTTCGCCCACCGTGCCGACGTAGAAGCGATCGTTGAACGGATCGGGGACGATGGTCGTCACTTCCGTGTTCTGCGATGGAAGAACGAGCTGCAGCCAGTCGCTTTCTTCGGGCGTGCCGACGAGGATCTCGCGCTGCTGACGCGATGTCAGAAAGAGCACATGATCGGAACTGCGCGTGGATCCGTACACCGATGCGTATTGCGCGTCGGGAGCGGCTGACGCGATCCAGTCGCTGCCCTCATTCGTAATGCGTCCGGCTTTCACGCCCTGGGCGCCCGCGACAAACACGTATTGCACTCCACCGACCGTGCGGATGGCGACCGTGCGGCCCGTCGTCGGCGCATTCGCCACGGTCAGCCACCTCTCGCCATCGAAGACGGTGATGCCGCCGACATTCAACGCGAAGAGCGCCTTGTTCGAGCCGAGGTTGCCGAGGGCGATGTCGACGGTGCGGCTGTCGGATCCTGCGAGGCGGTACCAGCTCTTTCCCGCATCGCGCGTTGTGAACACGCCTTCCGAAGTCGCGGCGAAAAATCGCGTGCCATTGAAGCGGAGGATCTTGTTCACGCGAACCGGTGAATTCGCCGGCTCGGCCTGCGTCCATTCCCCGGCGTCGCTGCTCCAAAAGAAGCCCTTCTCCGTTCCGGCGACGTACTTCACTTCTGCATCCGCTTCCGGAGCGACGACGATCGACAACACCTCGGGCAGACGCGTCGTGCTCGTGCGCGCCCACGTCTTCGCGCCATCGTCAGAGCGATACACACCGGAAGCCGCGCCGCCGAATGCCACCGCGGCGTAGACGACATCCTTTGCGGACGGGTCAGGGACGATCGCCGTGATGCGCAGATTGTGCAAGCCATCGGAAGAGCGCGTGAATGTCCTGGCGCGATCGTCCGACACATACACGCCATCGCCTTCGACGCCGAGGACGATGCGATCGGGACGTTGCGGATGGAGCACGACGGTGGTTACGACCAGGTCTTCGCTCGAGACGCTGTACCAGCTCTTGCCGCGATCGTCGGAGCGATAGAGGCCGCCGACAGATCCCGCGTACAGCGTATCGGGATCGCACGGATCGATCTCGACGTCGTGAACGCGCCGGTTGTTGAAGCCGTCGCGATAGCGTGTCCATTGATCGCCGCGATTGGCGGTGTTGTACACCCAGCCGCAGGTCGAGACCCAGATGTTGTCGGGATCGTTCGCGTCGATCGTGATCCCGAACATGTCGGTGTCGAGCACCATCCCGTTGTTGATGCGCACCCAGGTCTGGCCGGCGTCATCGGTGCGCCAACCCTGCCGCCATGTGCCGATGTACATGCGATCGTGTGTGCGCGGATCGATCGCCAACGATTCGACGTTTTCCTGATCGGAGATCTTTTCCCACGTCCCGCCGCCGTCGGTGCTGCGATAGACGCCACTCAGTCCACCGACGATGACGAAATCGGCGTCGTTCGGATCGATGGCGATCGCGCGAATCGAAGCGTCTTCGAGACCGGCATCCCGCCGCGTCCAGTTTTTCCCACGATCGTCGGAAACGGCGATGACGCTTCCGCCCCACAGCCCCCAGCACGCGGCCCAGAGGCGTCCGTTGCGATCGATCACGAGGTTGTCGACGACGTAGCCGGGAAATGGAACGCCGTTGCGGGCGCTTCTCCAGCTCTTCGCGCCGTCATCGGAGACATAGACTTCGCCGCCCGTTGTGCCGAGATAGAGCACATCCGGATCGACAGAATCTGCAACGAGGGCGCGAACGTCAGCACCGAAGAGTCCGGCTCGCCGCCATTGCGCCGAGGCCGGAATCGCCATGAGAAGAACGCCGAGAAAAATGAGGGATTTACGCATCGCCTGAGGGTTCAGAATAGCACTACGTCATTCCGCCAAAGCAAGTTACCGGCCACCCCACACCACCAACCCGCCCCCGCCGTGCTGAGTGCTCAGTGCTGAGTGCTGCGGTGCAGCGTCGCCAGAATCTGCTGAGCACCGAGCACTGAGCACACCCACCAGCACCCAGCACTCAGCACTGTAAGATACGTGCATGGCCCCTTTGCGAACGTGCGTATTTCCCTGCGCCGGTTTCGGCACGCGTTTTTTTCCGGCGACAAAAGTCATACCCAAAGAGATGCTCCCGCTCGTCGATAAACCGATTCTTCAGTATGGAATCGAAGAAGCGCACGACTCAGGTCTCGACAAGCTGATCATCATCACCTCGAAAGGGAAAGAGTCGATCCTCGATCACTTCGATCGCTCCTCGGGGCTCGAGCGACAGCTTCGCGAGCGCGGTAAGAACGATCTCCTCGCCGAAGTCGAGGCGGCCGGAAAAATGGTCGACCTCATCTCGATTCGGCAGAAAGACGCCCTCGGTCTCGGTCACGCCGTGCTCATGGCTCGCGACGCAGTCGTCAACGAGCCATTCGCGGTGCTTCTCCCTGATGACGTGATCCTCGCCGACGAACCTTGTCTGTTGCAGATGCGGCACGTGTTTGAAGACACGGGACGGCCGGTCGTCGCGCTGATGGAAGTCGCCGCGAACGAAACATCACGCTACGGAATCGTCGCGGGACAGCTGATGGGCAAGCGCCGTTTCAAAGTCAGCGACATGGTCGAGAAGCCGAAGATCAAGCCGCCGTCGCACTACGCGATCATCGGCCGTTACATCCTTCCGCCGGACATCTTCCCGCTCTTGTCGAAGACAGAGCGCGGCGCGGGCGGCGAGATCCAGCTCACCGACGCGTTGCGCGAGCTGGTCCGCCAGGGTGACTTCTACGGTTACGTATTCGACGGGCATCGTTACGACGCGGGCGAGAAACTCGGCTACCTGAAAGCGACGATCGATTTCGCGCTTCATCATCCCGACCTCGGAACCGAGTTCCGCGCGTACCTGCAGGGGATCTTCGGAAATGGAAAAGCGACTCGAGATTCTCGACCTGCCGGACGCGGTGCGCGAGCTCGTCGGCGAGTGCGAGCTGACCGGTAAGCGAACGCTCTTCATTCGCGGCGGCCGCGCCGTCGCGATCCTCGCCTCGTACGACGAATATCTCGCTCTTCGCGAAACGGTGGACATCGCGAACGACACGGCACTCCGCGAGCACATCGACTCGGCCGATGAGCAGATTCGACGCAACGCCATGCTCCTGCCGGAGGATCTCTTTGTGGAATGACCGGCTCCGGCTTGCGGAGTCGGTGGAAGCGGAGTGGCGGTCGCTGAGCAGCGCGGAGCAGGAAATGGTACGAAAAGCGCTCGAGGCGATCGACGAGGATCCGATCACCGGCGTGCCGCTGTTCGAACCATTCAAGGGGCTGTGGAGCTACCGCGTCGCGCATCTGCGCATCCTTTATCGGATCATGCCGGAAGCACGCTTTATCGTCGTTCTGTCGATCGGCCGGGCGGCTTGATGCGATTCATTCTCGCGTCATCGTCTCCGAGGAGACGCGAGTTGCTCGCGTCGATCGGCGTCGAGTTCGATGTCGTGCCCAGTCACATTCCCGAGGAACATCGAGTGGGCGAGGCACCGGAGGAGTACGTGGCGCGGCTGTCGCGCGAGAAAGCGGAAGCGGTGGCCGCGCGACATCCATCACAATGGGTGATCGCCGCCGACACGACCGTTCTTCTCGGCGATCAACTTCTGGAAAAGCCGGTGGACGTTGCTGACGCGCAACGAATGCTGGCGACGATCGCCGGCCGGACGCACACGGTTTATACAGGCGTGACGCTGCAGAACGTCGAACGTCAGTACGGCGATACTCGTGTGGCCGAGTCGGAGGTGCGCATGCTTCCGCTCTCATCGAGCGACATCGAGTGGTACGTCAAGAGCGGCGAGCCACTCGACAAAGCAGGTGCGTACGCCGTACAGGGAGTGGGGGCCATGTTCATCGACTCGATCCACGGCAGCTACACCAATGTTGTGGGGTTGCCTCTTGCTCTGCTCTTTCAGATGATGAGGAAGGCGGATATCGATCCGTTGAGATAGCAGGAGCAGACCACCATGTCACCAGCAGCCAAAGTCGGCGTCTTCATGCTCATCATCCTCGGTATCCTCGGCTACTTCATCCTGAAGATCGAGGACATCGACATCAGTCGCGGCAAAGGGACGCGTCAGGTGAAAGTGCTGTTCGACAACGTCGCCGGCCTCGACGAGAAATCGGCCGTGCGCGTGGCGGGCGTGCGCAAAGGAAAAGTGGCCAAGGTCCGCCTTCTCGACAACGGCAAAGCGGAAGTGACGCTGGAGCTCGATGACGACGTCGTGCTGCATCGCGACGCGTCGGCGCGCGTCGCCAACCTCGGACTGCTCGGTGAAAAGTACATCGAAGTCGATCCGGGAACGCAGAATGCGCCGGCGATGCCGCCGCAGGTCACCGTCACGCTGCGGGGAACCGCGCCAGCGTCGATCGACGAGGTGACGAATCAGATCTCGTTGATTGCCACGGACGTGAAGGCGATTACCGAATCTCTCCGTCACGTCGTAGCTGGTCCCGCTGGTCAGCAGCGACTCGAAGACATCGTCGAGAACGTCCGGCTGATCACAGCCGAAACCCGCGAGCTGATCGCCGCGAATCGCGCGAATGTCGATGCAACGGTCGGCAACATGCGTGCGATCACAGCGGATCTGCGCGTGGAAATCCCGAAACTCGCTGCGTCACTCGATCGTGTCGCGAATCAGATCGGTGGCACGGTCGGCGAGAACCGCGAGGATCTGCGCCGCGTCGTCGAGAACATCCGCACTCTCTCCGCCGATTTGAAGACGACGACGCAGAACCTCAACGACATCACCGGTCAGGTGAAGAGCGGACAGGGTACGGTCGGGAAGTTGATCTACAGCCCTGAGGCGCATGACCGGCTTACAGCCGCTCTCGGGTCCGTGGATACGGGTGTCACTGAGTTGCGAAACACGCTTGGACGAGTGAGCAAGATCGGCATGGACCTCGGTCTGAAGGCCGACTACATGGCCGGCCTCAACAAAGAACAGAATGGAATCAAGAATTTCGGTGGCAGCTCGCGATCGGCGGTCACACTGCGATTGATTCCAAACGTAGAGCGGAATCGTTTCTACAACATCGAGCTCGCGGACGATCCACGCGGTCGCAAGCGTGACAAAGACACGATCTTGACGGTCACGAACCCGGCGACGGGCATCAGCACGACCACGATCACTCACGAGACACGATTCGATCGCGACTTCCGCATCACCGCGCAGGCGGGATGGCTGCTCGACAACCTCGGGCTGCGCGTGGGGTTGATCGACAACACAGGTGGGGTCGGCGCGGATTATCAGTTCAACAATCGCGTTCGCGTCACTGGCGAGGCGTTCGATTTCGGCCAGCGCTACGACAACAGTCCTCATTTCCGCGCTTACGGTGAGTACACTCTCCGGCTGGAGAAACCGAAGACGCCGCGTCTCTTCGTCACAGCCGGTGTCGACAATCCGCTCAACGACGTCGCGTTTACATTCGGCGGCGGTATCCGCTGGCGCGACGACGATCTGAAGTACCTGCTCGGCAGCATTCCCATCGGCAAGTAATGGGGTCAGGTCTTCAGACCTGACCCCTTGAAGAGATGATTCGCACAGCCCTGATCTTCGGCGGCCGGAGCGCCGAGCACGACGTCTCGATTCTCTCGGCACGCTCGGTTGCGAACGCCGTCCCGAAGTCGCGCGTCGAGATCATCCCTGTCTGCATCGCCAAGGACGGGCGGTTCATCGCGCCCCAGCGCAGCGCGGAAATTCTCGGCGGCGCGAACAGCGACGCGGGCGATGCCGACTTCTCATTCGACTCCTGGTGGCGCGCCGGCAACGCCGACGTTGTCTTCCCGCTGATTCATGGCACGGGCGGCGAGGATGGCACCCTGCAGGGTTATCTCGAGACGATCGGCGCGCCATACGCCGGCTCCGGCGTGGCGGCGTCCGCGGTCGGGATGGACAAGGGACACATGAAGCATGCCTTCGCGACGGCGAAGCTGCCGACGGTCGAGTACGTGCTCGTGCACGAGACCGAATGGCGCGGTGAGCGCGAGCGCGTGACACGCGCGGTAATCAACATCCTCCGGCTGCCGTATTTCGTGAAGCCGGCAAACAGCGGCTCGTCGATCGGCGTGACGAAAGTGAAGAGCGACGGCGATCTCGGCTCCGCAGTGGAATTCGCGTTGCGATTCGACGACAAGATTCTCATCGAGCGCGGCGTCGATGCCCGCGAGCTCGAGGTCTCGGTCCTCGGCAACGACCAGCCGCAAGCGTCTCTGCCCGGCGAGATCGTCGCCGGCCGCGAGTTCTATGACTACGACGACAAATACGCGTCAGACGCGAAATCGACGCTGGTCATCCCGGCAAAGCTGCCGAAGGAAAAGACCGAGGAGATCCGGCGGCTCGCGGTTGGCGCGTTTCGGGCCATCGGGGCGAGCGGTTACGCGCGCGTCGACTTCTTTCTGGAGAGAGGAACGAATCGCCTGCTCGTGAACGAGATCAATACGATCCCCGGCTTCACGAACATCTCCATGTATCCGAAACTGTGGGAGGCCACGGAGATCAAGTACTCGCGATTGATCGAGATGCTCATCGAGCTCGGGCTGGAGCGTCACAGATCGCGCGCGGCGCGGCGTGACGGGGCGCTGGAGTGGCTGCGCAACGCGCGTAGGATTACCTAGGTCGTCGGTCGTCGGTCGTAGGTACCGTGGGCCTTTTGGCGCTGAGGCCCCCGATACCTATGACCTACGACCTACGACCCATCATCATGTGGTCGCTACGCATCGCACTTTCGAAACTCCGACCGCTCAATGCCGCCGCGGTGGCGCGTATCGGCGTCGTCGCAATCACATTCGCGCTCTTCCTCTACGCCGACTTCGCGCTGTTTCGCCGTCTCTTCCGCGCCACCGCACAGATCGAAGCGGCGACACCCTTCTTCGCGTTGGCAATCCTGCGGAACATCCTGGCGATGGTGTTTCTCGTCGCCACGATCGTGCTCTTCTCCTCGGCGATGACGGCGGCGATCGGCGCCTTCTTCACCGATCTCGATCTCGACATCTACCACTCTGCTCCCCGGCGCAAGCTCGCGATTGTGGTCGCGCGATGGGCGAAGACGCTCGTGCAAAGCGCCGCCATCGTCTTCGCATTTCTTGTTCCGCTCTTCGTTGCATTCGCGCGCCAGTACGGCCGGCCATGGACCTATTACCCAATCGTCCTCGGCAATCTCGCGTTGCTGCTGACGATTCCGGTGACGCTGGCCTGCATCGCGATCGTGCTGCTCGTGCGCTGGTTTCCGGTACGACGCGTTCATCAGATCGTCGCGACGATCGCAATCCTCGTGCTGACCGTCACGGTCGTGGCGTTCCGCGTCAGCCGGCCGGAGCGGCTCTTCACCGAAGTGCGAACCGACAACCTCGTGGCCGTTCTTCGCGCGATCGAGCTGCCGTCGATCGATCTGTATCCCGGCACCGCTCTGGCGGACACGATGGTCTCGCTCGACCCTTCGCCGCTGCCGCCGAGGATTGCCGGACTGGCGCTGATCGCGTTCGCCTTGTTTGTCTTTGCGACGAGGCGGACTTATTTCGCCGCGTTCGTTCGGGCCCGCGAGAGCATGGCTCCGATGGCGATCGGCGCGAAACCGTTGACGCGCTCCATCGACGCACTACTGTCGCGAGCGCGACCTCCGGTACGCGCGCTGATCGCGAAAGAAATTCGCACGCTGACACGCGACGTCGCGCAGTGGTCGCAGCTCTTCATGATGGGTGCGCTGCTCTTCATCTACTTGTACAACGTGCGCATGCTGCCGCTCGGCGGCGACGCGCGCGCGACCATCGTCGCTTACGCGAACCTCGGTATGGCCGGCTTCGTGGTCGCCGCCATCTGCCTGCGCTTCGCGTATCCGTCGATCTCGTCTGAAGGGAAAGCATTTTGGATGTTGCAGGTCTCGCCGGTCTCCTATCGTGAACTGCTGGCGGTGAAGCTGCTCGTCTACGGCGTGCCGCTGACCCTCGTCGCCCTTCTGCTGACGGCGTTCGCGAATGTGATCCTCGCAGCCGGACCGATCGTCTGGGCGTTCACGATTCCCGCGGCGGCGATGATCGCCTTCACTCTCGTGAGCCTCGGCGTGGGCATGGGCGCGCTTTCGCCGAATTTCGCTGCCGAGAATCCGTTGCAGGTCGGACTCTCGCTCGGCGGCTTCGCCTACATGGCGGTCTCGCTGATGTATGTCGGCGGCATGATGCTCCTCGCGGCACGCCCGATCATGCAGTACTTTTTCTGGAAGATTTTTCGCGTGGGTTACGAGCGACCTTGGATCGCCACGGCTGTGCCCATCACGGTGGCCGTGACCGCGTCGATCGTTCTCGCCGTGGTCCCGCTTGTGGCGGCGGAGAGACGTCTCGCGCGGCTCGAGCAAAGTCGCTAGAATCAGCCCCGTTCAAAGACATCCGATAGGAGAAGGAGTTCGAATGAGCGCAATGCCTCCGCCCACTGTGCCCCCTCCGCCACCACCTGGCGGATCGTACACGCCCCCACCTCCACCACCGCCGGGCGGAGCGCCCGGTGCGAGCTCCGACCGCACGCTCATGGTCGTGCTGTCGTATCTCTGGATCCTCGCTCTCATCCCGCTTCTCACGAAAAAAGAAGATCGCGAAGTTCAGTGGCACGCGAAGAATGGCCTGGCCATCCTCGTGGCTGAAGTCGTGATCTGGATCGTGCTGGCCTGTCTCGGATGGTTCATGCCCCAGGGCATGGGCCTCGGCTGCGGCATGGCCACGGTTCAGTGCGTCGTCTGGATCGCGTTCCTCGTCGTCCGGATCATGTGCATCGTCAAGGGCGTCGGCGGCCAGCGCTTCCGAGTGCCTGTCATCAGCGACATGGCTGATAAGTGGTAGATCGCTCCGAGGTACCGCCTCCCGTGCTCAAGCCGGGAGGCGGAGTCGATCCAATCCTCGTCTGCGTGCTGAACCTTCTGCTGGGCGGCGCCGGCTATCTCGTGCTCGGACAGAAGGCGAAGGGAATCACAGCGATCGTCGCGTGCGCGATTCTCCTCCTGCCACCGAGCTGCGGAACGCTATCGGGAGTTGTGGCCGCGTTCAGTGCCATTGATGGCTACATGCAGGCCGAGGTGCTTCAGAACGGAAAAGCGATCGGGCAGTGGACATGGTTCCGAGATCACAAGTGAAGATTTCGGAACACGCTCCAACTGATCATCAGGAAGACGATCGTCCAACCGATCCATGGCTGGCGGATAACATTCACCGTTCGGCGTTTCCAGATCGCTGTCGCTTCCGCCGCACCGGCTATCGTTAAGACTGGCGAGAACAACACGAAGAAAGCGTTGAAGCGAAGCGCTTCTGCAATTTCCCCATGCAACAGGTGATAGAGAGCCCGCGTCGCGCCGCATCCCGGACACTCGAAACCTGTGAGCGCATGAAAGAGGCAGCGTGGGTAGAAATGACTCGTTGACGGATCGTGCCGATAGAAGAACACCAGCGCGATGCCTGCTGCACCGAGGGCGACCAGAACGACACTCTTACCTCTGAACATTGCCCGTCAGGAGTAGTGCTGTGTAGATCAACGAAAAAAGAGCGCCGCAGCCGAAAGCGATCCACGCCCACATGCGCGCGTTCTTCGATGCCTGCAGCGCGCCAGCCACATCGCCTGCCGCCAGCTTCGTGTTGACCTGCGCCGCGTAGACGATGGCGATGATTCCGAACGGAAGGCAGCAACACAGCGTGACCAAAATCGATTGCACAAGGTAATTCGGAACTGTCTGCGCAGGCTGCGTCGCCGGTCGCCGAATCCGCGCTCCGCAACTCGGACAGACCGTGGCATCATCGGGACGTGGTTTTCCGCAGTTGGTGCAGTACATGATTACTGAACCTGCAGCCCTTCCGGATAAAGAACGAATGAGCCCATGCTGAAGACGATGTCCTCATTGAAGTTCGTCGTCGCCGCAGACTGATATTCGCGCAACGATGCGCGTGAGAACGAGCCATCCTTGCCGGCGCTGCCAACCGCGTATGCATCGATGCGCTGTCCGTCGGAGGGCCAGCTTTCATAGCGCATCGGATGCCCCCATCCGTCGAGGAGCGGAACGGTGCGGATGTACGTCGGCACGAGCACGCCGCTGAGCGCAGCGACGTCCTTCACATCGGGATAAGCCTTGTGGTCACTGGCATAGCCTTCGACCGCCACGGCGATCGAACGGAGATCGGCCATCGTTCGCTTCTGCTTCGATCGTTGCGTCGCCGTGAGCAGATTGGGGATCGCGATCGCGGCCAGTATGCCAACGATCGCCACGACGACGAGGATCACGCCGACGATCACGATGGTCAGGATCGCGGCATTGGAACCGCTCGAGGCCACCGCTGTGGGACGCGGCGCGCCGTTCGTCGGGCTACCGCACGACGGACAGGGTGCGTACGAAACAGCAGTGACAGGCGTGCCGCAATACGCGCAGAACGGCATCTCGACTCCTCAGTTTTTGATTGGAACCGAGATGATTCTAACTCACCACATCATGCCGAGCTGCAGCTTCGCGGCATCGGACATCATGCTGCGGTCCCACACCGGATCGAAGACGACCTCGACATCGGCGTGCTTCACGCCGGGGATCGCTTCGACCTTGTGCTTCACATCGCCGGCCAGCACCGGGCCCATGCCGCAGCCGGGCGCGGTGAGGGTCATCTTGATCTTCACATCCTTGCCGCCTTCGCCATCCGTCAGCTCGCACAGATACACGAGTCCGAGGTCGACGATGTTGACGGGGATTTCGGGGTCATAGCAGGTCTTGAGCTGTTCCCACACGACCTTCTCGAGCTTCTCGATCGTCAGATCTTCGTCCTCGACGACCTGCGGCGCCACGGTTGGTGTCTTGCCGATCGCTTCGACTTCTCTGCCGGAGATGCGCACCATCAGACCGCGATCGGTGATGATCGTGTAGGTGCCGCCGAGGCTCTGCGTGATCGTCGCGCGTGCACCTTGCGGAACGAGGACTCGCTCGCCGCTCGGAATCATCACGGCTTCCGCGTTACGGTTGACGACGACTTCTTCTCGCATGTTCATTCGGTTGTCACCGTATCCTTCTGGCCCTCGAGTGCCGTTCGCAGCGTGTGCCATGCCAGCGTCGCGCACTTCACGCGCGCCGGGAACTCCGACACCCCTGAAAACGCTGCCAGCCGGCCCAGTTCTGCCGCGTCGAGGCTGCTTGTATCACCGGTGACGAGTTTGTGAAAGGTGTCGAAAAGGCGATCAGCCTCTTCTTTGGACTTTCCTTTTATGGTCGAGCTCATGACCGAGGCGGAGGCTTTGGAGATGGCGCATCCGCTACCGGTAAAGCTCACGTCTTTGATCGTGTCGCCGTCGAGCTGCAGATAAACCGTGTAGTGATCGCCGCAGAGAGGGTTGTAACCCTCGACGCGGCTCGTCGCATTCGCCATCTCACGGAAGTTTCGAGGGTTCTTGTTATGGTCGAGGATGACCTGCTGATAAAGCTCGCGCAGGTCCGACATCAGCGGAACACCTCGATGACTCTGCGCAGGCCATGGACGAGGCTGTCGGCTTCTTCGCGCGTATTGTAGAGCCCGAACGAGGCGCGTCCGGTCGCAGGCACGTTGAAGCGCATCATGAGCGGCTGCGCACAATGATGGCCGGTGCGAATGGCGACGCCGTGTTGATCGAGCACCGTTCCGATGTCATGCGGATGAACACCTTCGAGGACGAATGAGATCACGGCGGCCTTATCCGCAGCGGTGCCGATGATGCGCAGTCCTTCGATCTCCTGCAGCCGTCGCGTCGCGTAGAGAAGCACGTCGTGCTCGTACGCGGCGATGTTGTCGAGGCCGATCGATCCGACGTAGTCGAGCGCGGCGGCGAGACCGATCACGCCGGCGATGTTCGGCGTTCCCGCTTCGAACTTGTAAGGCAGCGCGTTGTACGTCGTCTTCTCGAACGAAACGGAGAGGATCATGTCGCCGCCACCCTGCCACGGCGGCATCTCGTCGAGGAGCTTCTCCCGTCCGTACAGCACGCCCACGCCGGTCGGCCCGTAGACCTTGTGACCGGAGAACGCGTAGAAGTCGCAGTCGAGGTCCTGCACGTCCACGTTCATGTGCGGGACACCTTGCGCTCCGTCGATGATGATCAGCGATCCGTTGGCATGCGCGAGCGAGATCAGCTTCTTGATCGGATTGATCGTGCCGAGAGCGTTCGAGGCATGGCCGACGGCGACGATCTTCACGCGCTCGTCGAGCAGACGCGCGAACTCATCGACGATCAGCTCCCCATGATCGTTTACGGGAGCGACCCTCAACTTCGCGCCCTTCTCCTCGCACAGAAGCTGCCAGGGCACGATGTTCGAGTGATGCTCGATCGCCGAGATCAACACTTCATCGCCGGCTTTGATGTTCCTGCGACCCCAGCTCTGCATGACCAGATTGATGCTCTCGGTCGTTCCGCGCGTGAAGACGATTTCCTTCTCCGATCGCGCGTCGATGAAGCGCTTGACGGTCGTGCGCGCTTCTTCATAAGCGGCGGTGGCGACCTCGCTCAGGTAATGCACGCCTCGATGTACGTTCGAATTCTCTTCCGCGTAGTAGCGGACGAGCCGGTCGATGACCGCCTGCGGTTTCTGGGTCGTAGCAGCGTTGTCGAGGTAGACGAGGGGGTTGCCGCGGATCGAGCGGGAGAGGATCGGGAAGTCGCGGCGAATCGATTCGACGTCGTACGCTTCTGCGACCTGCGACCTGCGACCTGCGACCTGACTCATCGCGCCCGCTCCCTTCTCTCCGGCAACAGTCCCGGCAACTGCGCAAACATCGCCCGGCGGACGTCTTCGCGAATCCGCTCGACTTTCATCCGATCGACGATCTCGCTGGCGAAGGCGTAAACGAGCAGGTTGCGCGCATCCTCTTCGCCGATGCCACGGGAACGGAGATAGAACAGCGGTTCCTCTTCCAGCTGACCGATTGTCGAACCGTGGTTGCACTTCACGTCGTCGTTGTGAATCTCGAGGGTCGGCTTCGAGTCGACGATGGCTGTCTCCGACAGCAGAAGGTTCCGGTTCTCCTGGCGGGAAATCGTCTTTTGAGCATTGGGCCGCACGATGATGCGCCCATCGAAGATGCCGCGCGCGCTTTCGTCGAGAACACCCTTATAGAGCTCATGACTCTCGCAGTGCGGGCTGACGTGGTCGATGAGCGTGTGTGTATCGACATGCTGATTGCCGGTGACGACGAACAGCCCGTCGAGTGTGAGCGATGCTCCTTCGCCCGTCAGGGCGACACCGATATCGTTGCGTACGAGCGCACCGCCGAACGACACGTTGTGCGAGGTGACGCTGCTCGATCGGTCCTGGCGAACCTGCAGCATACCGACATGGTAGGCATCGCGCGATTCGCATCCGACTTTGTAGTGATCGACAACCGAGCCGTCCCCCGCGAATACTTCTGTCACGGCGTTCGTGAAGTACTTGCCGCGACCCATGTACGTTTCGACGATCGTGAGCTGCGACGCGCGGCCAGCCACGATCACGTTGTGCGGGTGGGACCAGACCGCGTCTCCTTCTCCGATGAACAGGAGACGAACGCAGGCTTCAACGGGCGCATCGCAGATGATCAGCGCGCCGTCTTCGGATTTCGATACGTTCAGCGCAACGAAGGGATTGCGTTGCCAGTCCGCGAGACGGCCGTAATACGGCTCGAGCTCACGTTCAGTCGCCTCGCTGATGGGAACGATCCGCAGACCGGGGATCTTGTGCTCGCTGCGATGAGCGAGGTGACCGTTGACGAAGATCAAATCGGTGTGTGGAGCGGCGGCCGTCTCGGCCGCCGACGCCGCGCGGGGACGCGCGGCGCTCCACGCGACACGCACGATCGGCGCGACATTCGTGTACTTCCACTCTTCCTGGCGCGTGGTCGGATAGCCGAGGGCTGCAAAGCGTTCGGCCGCTTCTTCGCGGATGTCGATCGCTGTTTTCATCGCGCGACCGTGGCCGCCTCCTGCTCCAGGCCTTCATAGCCCTTCTGCTCGAGCTCTTCGGCCAGCTCCTTGCCGCCCGACTTCACGATGCGGCCGTCGACGAGAACGTGCACGACGTCGGGAATCAGATATCGCAGCAGACGCTGGTAATGCGTGATCACCAGCACCGCGTGTTTTTCGCTGCGAAGGGTGTTGACGCCTTCGGCGACGATCCGAAGAGCGTCGATATCGAGACCGGAGTCAGTCTCGTCGAGGATGGCCAGCTTCGGATCGAGGACCGCCATCTGAAAGATTTCGTTCCGCTTCTTTTCGCCTCCGGAGAATCCCTCGTTGACGCCTCGATTGAGAAATTGCTCATCGAGATCGACGACCTTCATCTTCTGCCGCACGAGCTGCAGGAACTCGACAGCGTCGAGCTCCTCCTCGCCGCGGTGCTTCCGCAACGCGTTGAGTGCGGCTTTGAGGAAGTAGATGTTGTTCACCCCGGGGATCTCGACCGGATACTGCATCGCCAGGAAGAGCCCCTCGCGCGCGCGCTCCTCCGGCGGCATGGACAGAATGTCTTTCCCTTCGTACGTGACGGTGCCCTGAGTCACTTCGTAGTGCGGCCGTCCAGCCAGCACGTTTGCCAGAGTCGACTTGCCGGAGCCGTTCGGCCCCATGATCGCGTGGACCTCTCCCGCATCGATCGAGAGGTTGACGCCTTTGAGGATCTCTTTTCCGTCGATGGCGGCGTGCAGGTTCTTGATTTCGAGCAGTGACATCAGCCCACAGTTCCTTCCAGACTCACTCCCAGCAGCTTCTGTGCTTCGACCGCAAACTCCATCGGCAGCTCGCGGAACACTTCGCGGCAGAAGCCGTTCACGATCATCGACACCGCGTCCTCGGTGGAGATGCCGCGCTGCTGGCAGTAGAAGAGCTGGTCCTCGCCGATCTTCGAAGTCGACGCTTCGTGCTCCATCTTCGCGGTGGAGTTGCGCACTTCGATGTACGGGAACGTATGCGCGCCGCACTTGTCGCCGAGGAGCAGCGAGTCGCACTGCGAGTAATTGCGGGCGTGGTCGGCGCCTTTCAGGATCTTGACCATGCCGCGGTAGGTGTTCTGCCCGTGACCGGCGGAGATGCCTTTCGCCACGATCGTCGAACGCGTGTTCTTGCCGATATGGATCATCTTCGTGCCGGTGTCGGCCTGCTGATAGTTGTTCGTCAGCGCGACCGAGTAGAACTCGCCGACCGCGTTGTCGCCCTGTAGGATGCAGCTCGGATACTTCCAGGTGATCGCCGATCCTGTTTCGACCTGTGTCCAGGAGACCTTCGCGTTCTTGAACGCTTTCCCGCGCTTGGTGACGAAGTTGAAGATCCCGCCCTTCCCCTGCTTGTCTCCCGGATACCAGTTCTGCACGGTCGAGTATTTGATCGTGGCGTTATCGAGCGCCACGAGCTCGACGACCGCGGCGTGCAACTGGTTCTCG
>DASXRT010000153.1:0-8739 GCA_036506455.1 Thermoanaerobaculia bacterium | reverse complement strand
GAGCGCCCCAACGCGATTTCGATTCGCGAGGTGGCCCGGCGCGGCTACGGCGGCATCGAGAGTGCCACGGTCGCGTTCATCGAACATCTCGACTCCCGCCTCGCCCACCGATTCGAGCCCGGCGCGGTTCTCGAGGAATGGAGAAGCCTGACCGTTCACAAGACTGGCGATCGGATCTCCTCGATCATCGGGCCGCGCTCGATCACCGGCACTTGGGATGGGATCGACGATCACGGCCGGGCGCTGATCCGCACCGGCGCCGAAACGATCACGATCTCGGCCGGCGACGTGATCGTGCAGTAACCTATCCGTGTGCCCAGCCTCCTGGTCGTCGACGTCGGCAACACCAACATCGTCCTCGGCATCTATCGCGGCGAGGCCCTCCTCGGATCGTGGAGGCTCGCCACCGCGCGCGATCGAACCGCCGATGAATACGGCATCCTGACCAAGCAGCTCGTGGACGGATTCAACGACGACCTCGAAGGAGCGATCGTAGCCTCCGTCGTGCCGCCTCTCAACAGCACGATCGCAACGATGATCCATCAGTACTTCGGTGTCGATGCGCTCTTCGTCGAGCCCGGTGTGAAGACCGGCATCGCCATTCACGTCGACAATCCGCAGGAGGTCGGCGCCGATCGCATCGTCAACTGCGTCGCGGCCTTTGAACGCTTCGGCGGACCGACGATCATCGTCGACTTCGGCACGGCGACGACGTTCGATGTCGTCACCGCCGACGCGGAGTACGTCGGCGGCGCCATCGCCCCCGGCCTCAACATTTCCGCCGAGGCGCTCTTCGCTCGCGCGGCACGGTTGACGCGCGTCGATATTCGCCGGCCTGAATCGGTCATCGGCAGCAACACCGTCGTGAATATGCAGTCGGGGATCTACTTCGGATACCTCAGCCTCGTCGACGGATTGCTCGCCCGGATGAAGCAGGAGGTCCACGGGCTGAAACGTGTGATCGCGACCGGCGGTCTGGCCACGCTCTTCGAAAACGACAGCGAGCACATCGACGAGATCGATCTCGAGCTGACGCTCAAAGGACTCAAGATCATCTACGACCGCAATCGCGGGATTCGCAAGGGACGGCGATGAACGTCATCCTGAGCCGCGGAGACGGCGAAGGAACTCGATGGCGTTTGAGTTGCTTCGCTGCGCTCAGCATGACGTGGCTCATCACATTTCCCCTTCACGCCGGCTCGAACATCACCGCGACGACCGCGGCGCTGTCGACAGCGTCGCCTTACGCGACGAGCGTTGGTCTATCAGTCCTGAAGAGGGGCGGCAACGCGATCGATGCGGCGGTCGCCGTCGCTTTCGCGCTTGCCGTCGTTCATCCGCAAGCGGGCAACATCGGCGGTGGCGGTTTTCTTGTCTACTACGACGCAAAGACGAAGGCCGTGTGGACGCTCGATTTTCGCGAGACCGCCCCCGCCGCCGCCCAACGCGACATGTTCCTGATGCCCGACGGAAAAGTGAGCCCCGACATTCGCACCGGCCCGCGGGCCGCGGCTGTACCGGGCACTGTCGCCGGTCTTGCGGCAGCGCACGAGCGCTTCGGCTCACGACCGTGGAAGGAGTTGCTCGCGCCGGCGATCTCGCTTGCGCGCGACGGTGCGCGCGTCGGCAATGATCTGGCCGCCGATCTCAGTGAAGCCAGGAGCGAGCGCAAGATCGATCAGTTTCCGACGACGCAGGCAATCTTCTATCCCGACAGCAAGCCGCTCGCCGCGAACGACGAGCTCTTGCAAACCGATCTCGCCGCGACGCTCGACCGCATTGCCACGTCGGGCGCCGCGGGTTTTTATGAAGGCGAGACCGCGACACGGCTCATCGAATCGAGTCGCGCCAATGGCGGCATCATCGCGTATCGCGATCTTCGTGATTACAAACCGCTGTGGCGCGCGCCGCTGAAGATCTCCTTCGGCGATTACTCGCTCTACACCGTGGCGCCGCCATCGGGAGGAGGAATCGTCCTCGCCGAAACGCTGAATATCCTGTCCGGCTTTGACCTCGCTGCCGCCGGATTTCAGACCGCGCGCTCGATTCACCTGGAAGCAGAGGCCGAACGACGTGCCGCCATCGATCGCAATCGGTATCTCGGCGATCCGGCCATGTCGCGGATTCCCTATCGCAATCTGCTGTCGCCGAAGCGCGCCGCGACGTGGCGCACATCGATCGATCCCGATCGCGCCACACCGACGGCGTTGCTGACAGAACCGGGAATGATCGTGGCCGAGGGCGCTCACACGACCCATTTCTCGATTGTCGACGCCGAGGGAAACATCGTCTCGCTCACGACGACGCTCAACGAGAACTTTGGATCGGGATTCGTCGTTGGAGGCTGCGGTTTCTTTCTCAACAACTCGATGGACGATTTCTCCGCCGGCGCCGGCAAGCCGAATCGATACGGGATGATTCAGAGCAGCGCGAACGCGATCGAGCCGGGCAAACGCATGGTCTCTTCGATGACGCCGACGATCGTCTTCCGGCGCGATCAGCCGTTCATGGTCATCGGCACGCGCGGCGGGCCGGCCATTCCGACGACGATCCTCCAGGTCTTGCTCAACGTCATCGTCTTCAAAAGGCCGCTCGGCGACGCGATCGCCGCGCCGCGCTATCACCACCAGGGTCTGCCCGAAGATATCTTCTACGAGATGGGTCGCGCGCCACAGCCGGTGATCGATGCTCTCGGAAAGATCGGCCATGGTGTTCGTGGTCGTGGCTCGATCGGCGATGTGCACGCCATTCAATTCGAGCGGGACCGCATCGTCGCCGTCGCTGACCCGCGCGGTGGAGGCGCGGCCGGCGGTTTCTGATGGACGCGCGCGAGATGAAAATTGCCGCCGCCCGCGAGGCGCTGCGCGAGATCCGCAGCGGCATGAAAGTCGGCCTCGGCACAGGCAGCACGGCCTCGGAACTCGTGAGACTGTTAGGCGATGCCTTTCGTGACGGAATTCTGCGCGACATCCGATGCACGTCGACATCGGAGCAGACCGCGGAGCTGGCGCGCTCGGTCGGCGTCGCCATCCTGTCGCTCGCGGAAGTCGCGCCGCTCGATCTCGCCGTCGACGGCGCCGACGAGATCGATGCGCAACTGCGACTGATCAAAGGGCGAGGCGGCGCGCTGCTGCGCGAGAAGATCGTCGAACAGCAGGCCCGCCGCTTCATCGTGATCGCCGACGAGACGAAGATCGTGGAGAAGCTCGGCGTCGGCCCGCTGCCGGTCGAGGTGACACCCTTCGCGCGCGAAGTGCTCGAACGGCGATTCAGCGAGATGGGTCTCGCGCCGGTCCTGCGCCTGCGCGATGGAAAGCCGCGCGTCACCGACGAGCAGCATCTGATTCTCGACGTCCGCGTGCCGAGCGATCAGGACATCGCCGACGTCGTGTCGCGCATTCGCGAGCATGCGGGCGTCGTGGAGACGGGATTCTTTCCGAACGAGGCGACGGAGGCCATCGTCGCCACGAGCAGTGGCCTGAAGCGGATGAGGCGATAGAAAGCGGCGGCAAGCCGCCGCACTCCAAATCACTCCAACTCCGCCTTCCGCACCGTCACATCGAACTTCCACTGATAGTCCTTCCAGTAAAACGAGAGGTGAGATGCGAATGGTTTATTGAGCGGCTTGTTCATCTTCGTCTCGTAAAGCGGGTAAAGCCAGGTTGGATTCGTGTAATGCCAGACGAGTTCCGCGTGACCGGTGGTCGGCTCGGTCGGATGGCGCTCGAATCGGCGAATTCCGTCGTAGACCTTTTCGCAGATCTGCGCGCGATACACCGTGCCGCGAAAGCTCGGCGCGGTTCCGAGGATGTGAAAGCCTTTCTCGGTGACTTTGGCGATGCGGGAGGTGATCACGCCGTCCTGACGATCGGTCAGCGTGACGAGGCCGGCGCGCCGCAGATTCTCGAGCGTGCGCAGCGCTTTCTCGTCGTAATCGTCCTTCGGCGACGTCGGACTCCACCACACGCGCTGCGGCACGTCGGCGTACACCGGCTCGCGCTTGAACTGATAGTACTTGACGATCTCTTCTGCCTTCTTCTGAGTGAGAGGCTCCTTCCGCGCGCACGAAGTGAAGGCGATCGACGCCGCCAGCACCACGATCAATCCTTGACTCGCCATCTTTCGCATGTTATCCCGCACGCGCCTTGCTCGAACGCTCCCTCGACGCTCTCGCCAAGCTTTGCCTCCGGCACAGCAAACAGATCGCCATCCTCGCGGCAATCCTCGGCGTCGGAGCAATCGCCGCGGCCTCGCGGCTCACCTTCGATCCCGATCTGCTGAATCTCATCCCGCAGAACAACAAGCAGGTGAACGATTTCAAGCGCGTCCTGCGCGACATGGGCACGATCGACAATCACATCGTGGTCATGCACATGCCGCGCGGCCGCGACGTGCACGAATACGATTCCCTCGTCGAGGCCATCGCGGAGGGTTATAAGAAAAGCCGCTTCATCGACGACGTCAACTACCGGCTTCCCAATCCTCTCGACTTCGTCGAGATCATCCTGCCCCGTGCCTTTCTATTCCTGTCGCCCGATCAGCTCGACGATGTCGCGCAGAAACTCTCCGACGCCGGCATCCGCGAGTCGGTGGAGCGCAATCGCACACTGCTGCAGACGCCGCAGTCATTCGCTCTCAAACAACTGATCCAGTATGACCCCTTCAACCTCGCGCCGATCTTTCTGAAAAAGTTCCAGGCCGCCAGCGGCGGATTCAACATCGATGCATCGAGCGGCTACTACCTCTCGAACGATCACGAGATGCTGCTCATCCTGACGAAGCCGAAGCGGCCGGCGCAGGATGTGCCGTTTGGAAAGGAATTGCTGGCCGAGTCGGAGATCATCGAGGCGCGTGCGCTGAAAGATTTTCAGAAGAATGCGCCGCCCGGCACGCCGCTGCCGATCATCGAGCACACCGGCGGTTATACGATCGCCATCGGCGACGCCGATCTCATTCGGCAGGACGTGATCGCCAACGTCCTCGGAACGGTCGTCGGCGTGCTGGCGCTGTTTCTTTACGCATTCCGTCGGCCGGCCGCAATCTTCTACGCCGGAACGCCGCTCGCCCTGGGCCTGGCGATGACGTTCGGTCTGGCCGGACTCGTCTACGGCACGCTCTCATCGGCAAGCGCCGGCTTCGCGGCATTGCTCGCCGGACTGGGAATCGATTTCATCACCGTCTTCTACGGTCGCTACGTCGACGAGCGCAATCGCGGCGCGACGATGCCGCACGCGATGGTCGTCACGATCCGCCACACGCTGCCGGGCATCTTCGTTGCGGCCATCACCACCGCCGCGACGTTCTACGCATTCCTGGCCACCGACTTCCGAGGAATGACGCAGCTCGGCTTTCTCACCGGAACCGGCATCCTGCTGTTTCTGATCTGCGTCGCGTTTCTGTTGCCGGCGCTCATCGTCCAGTCGGAACGCAAAGAGCGCAAACGCGCGCCGAAGCTGTATCTGCACTCCTTCGGCGCCGGAAAGTTGATCGATATCTCGATCGCCAAGCCGGCGGCGACCATCGGCATCTGGGCGATCTTCATCGTCGTCTGCGGCGTGCTGGCGTTGCGGATCCGCTTCAGCGACAACATTCAGGACCTTCGCGCCAAGGGGAACATCGGTGTCATCAATCAGGAAAAGGTGACTTCGAAGTTCGGTCAATCGTTCGAGTTCATGATGTACGTCGTGCAGGGAAAGTCGCTCGAAGAGGTGCTGGAGCGAACGCGCGCGGCATCGAAGGATCTCGACTCTCTCATCGTGAACAATACGATCGCCTCGTACCAGTCGATCTCCACATTCGTGCCGCCGCAGGACCAGCAGCTCATCGTGATTCAGGAGTTGAATCGCCATCGCGCGGATCTCTTCAATTTCGATCGCATCAACAAGACGTTTCATGAAGCGCTGGCCGCAAACGGCTTCCGACCAACCGCCTACGCCAACTACACGAACATGTTCCGGCAGACGCTGTCGCCGCAGCAGCCGATCACGATCAGCAACATCGGCAACGAAGACATCCTCAAGCTGACGACGCGTTTCGTGAAGCCGATCGATGGTGAATGGATGTCGGTGATCTACGTCTATCCCGTCGGCGGCAAGTGGCCGCGCGAAGTGCAGCCCGCGCTGCTCGCGGTCGCGGACCGTCATCCCGGCGACGTGCTGACAGGTGTGAATCTGGTGAGCGGGACGCTGCGACGCATCGTGAAAGCGGACGCCACGCGAGCGACGATCATCGGCTTCATCGCCGTTCTCATCCTCATGTACGTCAGTTTCCGCACAGTGAAGATGACCCTTCTGACGTTCGTGCCCTTCATCGCCGGAGGAGCGGGGATGCTCGGGCTGATGGCTCTATTCGATCTCGAGTTCAACTTCATGAACATCTTCGTCGGGCTGATGATCATCGGCGTGGCCACCGACTATGCCATCTACATGCTGCAGCGCTATCGAGAGGATCCGCCGCGATTTTCCGACACGGCGCACGAGACCGGGAAAGCGATCATCATGGCCGCGCTCACGGCGATCGTCGGCTACGGATCGTTCGCGATCTCGCACTATCCGGGCCTTCGATCGATCGGCTATGCTTCGACCTTCGGGATCGCACTGAGCGGACTCGCTGCGATCACACTGCTTCCGGCGATTCTGGTTCTGGGGAAGACGAACGATGAACACAATTCCGCAAGTGCTCAATGAGCGCGTGATCCGCGGCAGCGCGGTGACGAATGTAATGCTGGTGATCGCCGCGAGCGCGATCATCGCCATCGCCGCGCAGATTGCCATCAACGTCCCGTTCACGCCCGTGCCGCTGACGATGCAGCCCGTTGCCGTCCTTCTCGTCGGCGTCGTTCTCGGATCGAAGCGCGGTGCGGCGGCGGCGATGTTGTATCTGCTGGAAGGCGCGAGCGGCGCGCCGGTGTTCGCGCAGATGCACGGCGGCGCGATCTGGCTGACGGGCTTCACCGCCGGATATCTCTGGTCCTATCCCTTTGCCGCGTTCGTCGCGGGGTGGTTTTCCGAGCGCAACTGGGGCAGCACGATCGTGCGCGCCATCGCCGGCATGCTCATCGCGCTGGCCGTGATTTATGCGGGTGGGTGGGCGTGGCTGGCGGTGCTGACGAATCCCCGCGATGCGTTCATCGCCGGCGTTGCGCCGTTCGTCGTCGCTGACATCGTCAAGATCGCGATTGCGGCGCTTGGAGTGCGGCGGCTCGTCGCCGCCTTGAGCTGAAAGCGGCGGCAAGCCGCCGCACTCCAAGGCTACCCCGTTTGCGCGACCGGTACCGGATGCTCCGTCACCGGCTCGGGCGCGGGCAGCGGCTTCGACTCGCGGCCGGCGCGCTCGGTCGTCTTCTGATCCGCGGCGCTCGAGTCGAGGAGGGCGATCTTCAGCACATCCTCGACGTGCTCGACGAAGTAGAACGTCATGTCACGCTTGATCGGCTCGGGGACGTCGACGAGATCGCGCTCGTTGAGCTTCGGCAGAATCACCGTATTGATCTTCGCCGCGCGGGCGGCGAGAACTTTCTCCTTCACGCCGCCGATCGGCAGAACCTCGCCGCGCAACGTCACCTCGCCGGTCATCGCCACGTTGCGACGAACGGGACGTCCGGTGAGAACGGAGATGATCGCGCAGGTGATCGTGATGCCCGCCGACGGCCCGTCCTTCGGAATCGCGCCCGCGGGAACGTGAATGTGGATGTCGTGTGTCTCGAAGTAGTCGGCCGGAATACCCTGCTCATCGGCATGTGCGCGCGCGTACGTCAGCGCGGCCTGCGCGGATTCCTTCATCACATCGCCGAGCTGACCGGTGAGCGACAGCTTGCCCTTGCCGCGCACCGCCGTCGCTTCGATGAAAAGAATGTCGCCGCCGACCGCGGTCCACGCCAGTCCCGTCGCCACGCCGACCTGATCGCGCTCCAGCAGCTCCTCGGCGAAATGCTTCATCGGTCCGAGGTACTTCTCGACGTTGGCGTCGGTGATGCGATAGCTCTTCTCTTCTCGTCCTTCCGCCACCCGCACCGCGATCTTGCGGCAGATCGTTCCGATCTCGCGCTCCATGTTTCTCAGGCCCGCCTCTTTCGTGTAGCCGGTGATCACCTTCGTGATGCCGGAGTCGGTCCACACGACATCGACGTCTTTGATCCCGTTCTCTTCCATCTGCTTCGGGATGAGGTGCTGCTTGGCGATCGCAAGCTTTTCTTCATCGGTGTAGCCGGAGAGGCGGATGACCTCCATGCGATCGAGGAACGCCGGCTGGATCGTATCGAGCACGTTCGCCGTGACGATGAACATCACGTTCGACAAGTCGTACGGGACGCCGATGTAGTGGTCGCGGAATGAGAAGTTTTGTTCGGGATCGAGGACCTCGAGCAATGCGGAGGACGGATCGCCGCGATAGTCGGCTCCGATCTTGTCAACCTCGTCGAGCATGAAGACCGGATTCGATGTCTGGGCCTGATTGATGCCCTGGACGATGCGGCCCGGCAGCGCGCCGACGTACGTCCGGCGATGGCCGCGCACTTCCGCTTCGTCGCGGACGCCGCCGAGGGAGATGCGAACGAATTTGCGGTCAAGCGCGCGCGCGATGGAGCGGCCGAGCGATGTCTTTCCCACTCCGGGAGGCCCGACGAAACAAAGAATCGGGCCCTTCATCTTCGTGCCCTTCAACTTTCGGACAGCGAGGTACTCGAGAATACGCTCCTTGATCTTCTCGAGGTCGTAATGATCCTCGTCCAGGATCGTTCGC
>DASXRT010000152.1:0-5192 GCA_036506455.1 Thermoanaerobaculia bacterium | reverse complement strand
GGGATGTTCTGCGTTCGCAGAGTGGCGGAAGATGTTGTTCATCAGATCAGTAAACATACCCATGTCGTTTTCTCCTTGTGTGAGCGGACACTCCTCGCACCATGCGCGCGTACCCGCTCACGTTGAGCTTTCGGATTTTCGGGAAGCTGCCTGATTACAATGCAAGGCGGCATCCAACGAGGCATGTTTGCCGCCGAGCCTGGCAGGTCTTCCGACGTCACGATCGTGCGAACTGGGTGAAGTCGGTATTGGGAGGCGATACGCCGAGCTGACGCAGCATGGTCACGAGCTGGCCGCGGTGATACGTCGAGTGATTCGCGCAGTGAATGAGCACGTCGACGAGCGGCATCGTGAACGGATCGCCCTTGATGCTCGTGTAGCTGATCGTCGAGTCGACGCGATCATCGCGAAGGTCCGCGAGGAACGCGCGCCGATCGGCAGCGACGCGATGCAGCTCGTCGCGCAGCGCCGCGAACGACGACGCCTTCTCCCATTCGGGAAGACCCGGATTTTCGCCCTTCCACCGGTGCAACCAGACCCATTCCGCAGAGGCGATGTGCGCGAGCGTTCCTCGCGTCGACGAGAAGCTCGACACGATCTGACGCGTGAACTGTTCATCAGACAGTCCCGCGATGGCGCCGAGGAGACGGTCGTTGGCCCAGTCGGTGTAGGTGTAGAGACGGCGGATGTCGCCCGCGTTCACTTGTCCACCTCTTCGATGCGGACATCAGAGGCTCGTGTTTCTTTCTGCAGACGCGCCGCGACTGCCTCGACTCTTCGCATCACTCGAAGCACGTTGAGTCCGGCGATGCCCTTGAGCTGCTCGTCCGTGTAACCCCGCCGGATGAGCTCTGCGAAGAGCTTCGGGTATGCGGCCACGCTGTCCAGACCTTCCGGCGTGGTGGTGATGCCATCGAGGTCAGCTCCGATCCCGACGTGCGTGGCTCCTGCCACCTGCACGATGTGATCGATGTGATCGGCGACGTCCTGCACGGTCGCGCGCGGAGCAGGATTCACGGCTTCCCACTGCGCGAGCGCCGCCTTCATCTTCTCCGGCTGGCCGCGGTAGAGCGCCTTGAGGCGCGCTTCTTCCGCATCTTTCGCGGCGTCCTGAGCGCGCACCTTCTCCGACAGAAAAGTGGGAGGCCAGGTGACCATCACCACGCCGTCGTTTTCCTTCACGCGGCGCAGCACATCGTCGGGGACGTTGCGCGCGTGATCGACGATCGCGCGCGCGGATGAATGCGAGAAGATGACCGGCGCGGCGGTGACGTCGAGGATGTCGTGCATCGTCTTCGGCGCGACGTGCGAGAGATCGACCAGCATGCCGAGGCGGTTCATCTCGGCGATGACGAGCTTGCCGAATGGAGTGAGGCCGCCGTGGACCGGATCCGCGGTCGCCGAATCGGCCCAGTCGGTGTTGTCACTGTGGGTGATCGTCATGTAGCGCGCGCCCAACGCGTAAAGCTGGCGAAGAACGGCGAGCGAGTTGCCGATCGAATGGCCGCCTTCGACTCCGATCAGCGCGGCGATCCTGCCGCTGCGATGAATGCGCACGACATCATCGGCGGTTCGCGCGAGCTCAAACGTGTCTGGATACAACTCGTCGATGCGGTGGACGACGTCGATCTGCTCGAGGACCGCGCGCACTGCGTCGGCGCCTTTCAGGGTTGTCGGAACGTAGACGGACCAGAATTGCGCGCCGATCCTCCCCTGCCGCAGCCGCGGGATGTCCGTGTGCAGCGGCGGCGTGAGCTTGCTCTGATCCTGCCGGATGTCGATCTGCGCCAGATGATCTTTCACCCGCTCTTCGTATTGGTACGGAAGATCGTTGTGTCCGTCGATCAGCGGCACTTCGCGGAGGATGCGATCGATGCGCGCGGCAACTGCGGCGTCGGTCTGAGCGTTTGCGGAAGCACTGACAAGGCAGAGGGCAAGAGCGACGGCTTTCAAGCGAGTCATGGCGCGCATCACGATAGTCGAACGGCGCAGCGAATCAATTACCTCGCAGGTAATGGCCCACGGCACGCGTGCGTTGTAGATTGCCAACCATGGCCGCCGAACCCGAAAGCCCCTTCGGGCGCCTCCTCCGCGAGTGGCGCGCGCGGCGCCGCGTCAGCCAGCTCGACCTCGCTGTCGAGGCGGGCGTGTCATCGCGTCACGTGAGCTTCATCGAGACCGGCCGCGCGCAGCCGAGTCGCGAGATGATCCTGATGCTCGCGCGCGTGCTCGACGTCCCGCTGCGCGATCGGAACGATCTATTGATGGCGGCCGGCTATGCGGCGATGTACCGCGCGACCGATCTCGACTCGCCCGCGCTCGAACAAGCGCGCCGCGCGCTCGACTTCATGCTGCGCCAGCAGGAGCCTTATCCCGCGATCGTCGTCGACCGCTGCTGGACAATCCTGAAAGCAAACGGCGGCGCCGGCCGGTTAGTGGAAGCCTTCGCCGATACTGCCGCCGCGAGCGAGTGGGGCGGCAATGCGATGCGGCTGATGTTCCATCCGCGCGGATTTCGTCCGCACATCGTGAACTGGGAGGCGATGGCCGCGGCGCTCATTCAGTGGCTGCATCGCGACGTGCTCGCTGGTCTCGGCGGCGATGACACGCGCCGTCTGTTGGACGAGCTGCTCTCCTACCCCGGCGTGCCGCCGCGCTGGCGGACGCTCGATCTCGATGTCTCTACCGCTCCATTCCTCGCGATCGAGTTTCGAAAGGGCGACCTCGAGCTGCGATTCTTCTCCACGCTCACAAGCCTCGGAACCCCGCACGACATCACGCTCCAGGAGCTTCGGATCGAGGCATTCTTCCCCGCAGACGCGGCGACCGAGGAGGCGTCGCGAAGGCTCGCACTTGCGTCGATCACTGCGTAGCCGGCGTGACGCCGTAACTCATCGTTGGTCTCAGATTCAGAATCTCGATGGTGATCTTCGCGATCAAGCCTTTGACCTCGTCGGGAAGCGCCTGCTCACTTCTTCCCTCGAGAATCGCCGACAGGCTGGGTCGCGGACGCAGTCGCACGTAGCGCGGCGCAGTTCCGCCCGCCACCATCCGATACCAGAGCGTTTCGCCCTGCAGTTTCGATTGCTCTGCGGCCAGCGCCGACTCGAAAGCTCTCTCCGCTCCCGCGACCAGATCCACGGTCGTGAATTCGAGTCGAGCGGCCGGCTGTGGTTGACCTGTTCCACGCGAGAGCGCCGGCAGGAACTCGTAGAGCGCGTTCCCTGAAAACTGCGCGTGTGGCGTGACGTTCAGAATGTTGTCCCGTTCGTCCTCCGCCGGAGCGACCGGACTGTCCAGACTCCCGGCCGAGTGTCCGAACGTCGCGTAGACGAACCACCGCTGTCGTTCGCCGGCCCAGATCGTCCAGCCATACCAGGTCCAGGTGTCTTTCGCCTGTCGATGCCACTCGAGATGCCGGATGTATCCCGCTTCGAAGTCGACAGTATCGCCATCATGCGGATGCAGGATCGCGATGCGTGCGTACGGGCCGGCCTCGATTTGAGCGAAAAGGCACGTCGGAACCAAAACGATCCAGAGCCAACGATGCTTCATGATCGTTTGTCGAGCCCGTAACACATCGTTGGTCGAAGATTCAGAATCTCGATCGTCATCTTTGCGATCAAGTCTTTGACTTTGTCAGGGAGCGCCTGCTGACTCCTTCCTTCGAGAATCGCCGACAGGCTGGGACGCGGACGCAGCCGGACGAAGCGCGGAACAGCTCCACCCGCCAGCATCCGATACCAGAGCGTTTCTCCCTGCAGCTTCGATTGCTCTGCGATGAGCGCCGACTCGAACGATTTCTCCGCGCCCGCGACGAGATCCACGGTCGTGAGCTCGAGCCGGGCGGCCGGTTGCGGCTCACCCGTTCCGCGCGAGAGCGCCGGCAGGAACTCGTAGAGCGCGTGCCCCACAAACTGACCGTGTCGCGTGACGTTCAGGATGTTGTCCCGCTCGTCCTCGGCCGGAGAGACCGGACTGTCCAGTTCCGCGGCCGAATGCCCGAACGTCGCGTAGACGAACCACCGCTGTCGCTCACCCGCCCAGATCGTCCAGCCATACCAGGTCCAGGTGTCCTTCGCCTGTCGGTGCCACTCGAGATGCCGGATGTATCCCGCCTCGAAGTCGACAGTGTCGCCATCATGGGGACGCAAGATCGCGATGCGTGCGTACGGGCCGTCGAGCATTGGGACCACGATCGGTCCAGCGGCACGGCGGAGCAATTACCTCGCAGGTAATGCTCGTTACGACGTTGCGCTCCGCTCGACAGTCGCTTGTTCTCCCCCGTGGCCGGCGGCCACCGAGTCGAGCGCCATCGCCTGCTCCGCGATGTCATCGCACAGCGCACGGACGTTGTCGCTGATCCGGCTGACTTCCGATGGAGTCGGAACTGTCCGAGCACGGAGCGAAGCGACATGAAGCGCGAGCGATCGCAGCATCTCGACCCGTCGATTGCGCTTTTCCTTCGCTTCTTCGATTCGTGAGGAGAGCTGGCGCACGAGATCGAGTTGTTTCTCCAGGAGCGATCGCATCGGCGCCGACTCTGCGACTCCAGCGAGAGCCTCGATCTTGTCGGCGAGGCGCTCTTCTTCGCCCGGTTCGATGTTGCGAGCCAGTTCCGCAATCTGCCGATCGGCGTGTTCGATCGACTCGATGAGCTGACGGGCGGCGACGGCGGCCTGACCTCCCAGCGGACGCAAAGGTCCCGACAATTCACCACCATCGCGCAGGATCGCCTGCAGATCATCGTGCGGAGAGTCGGAAGCACGCCGAGTCTCGCCGGCCGGCGCGAGAATCACCGCGATGTGCGGTCTTGCCCAGAAACTCACACGGCTTGGAGGCATCGTCAGCATCACACGATTGATATCGGCCGGCGCGAGGCCCTGGCGAGTCAGCGTTCGCCGAACACGAGCGCCGATGAAGAACAAGGACGCGCTGATGGCCGCGAGGATCGCCAGCGCGATCCGCGTCTGCAATGACTCGAGACCGCCTCCAAAAATGAAATGCGGCTCCATGTGCCTGACGCCGAAAACAACTTTGCTGATGCCGATGTCCACGTAGATCAGCCAGCAGTAGATGATGAATGCGAAGACCGATGTGCGGACGTAACGCGCGGCCGCCGGAAGCCGGTCCCACACGTTTCCTCGCCGTCGCCGCGCGGATGGATACCACCAGAGCCACCACGAGGGCTC
>DASXRT010000151.1:0-8775 GCA_036506455.1 Thermoanaerobaculia bacterium | reverse complement strand
GCATCACTCCGTTGACGAATCAGCCTTCGGTGAGGTTCCATCGGTATAATCCCGCCGCTTGCACGGTCCTGAGTTGAAGGTTTTTTCCGGCAGGTCGCATCCTGCGCTGGCGCAGGAGATCTGTACTCGTCTCGGCGAAGAGCCAGGGCATGTCACTCTGTACAGCTTCTCCGATGGCGAGAGCTACGTGCAGGTCGACGAGAATGTGCGCGGCGCCGATGTCTTTGTGATCCAGCCGACGTGTCCGCCGGTCAACGACGCGTTGATGGAGCTTCTCATCATGCTCGACGCGTTCAAGCGCTCGTCGGCGCGACGCGTCACGGCGGTGATTCCGTACTACGGTTACGCGCGGCAGGACCGGAAGGACAAGCCGCGCGTCCCGATCACCTCGAAGCTCGTCGCCGATCTCATCACCGCAGCGGGCGCCGACCGCGTGCTGACGCTCGATCTTCACGCTGCGCAGATTCAGGGTTTCTTCAACATCCCTGTCGACCATCTGTTCGCCGCGCCGGTCATCGTCGGTCACCTGAAGAAGCTGAACATGGAGGATCTGACCATCGTCTCGCCCGACGCCGGCGGCGTCGAACGCGCCCGCGCCTACGCCAAACGCCTCGGCGCCACGCTGGCGATCATCGACAAACGTCGCGTCGCCGCGAACCAGACCGAAGTCATGCACATCATCGGCGAGGTCGAGGGACGCAATGTCTTCGTCGTCGATGACATCATCGACACGGGCGGCACGCTCATTCATTCCGTCGAGGCACTGCTCGCTCAAGGCGCACGCTCGATCTCCGCGGCATGCACCCACGGTGTCTTGTCAGGACCGGCGATCGACCGGATCAACAAGTCGCGGCTCCATCAGGTCATCACCACGAACAGCATCCCCATGACCGACAAAGAGCAGGAGTGCTCGAAGCTGCACACGCTGTCGATCGCCGAGCTGCTGGCCGAGGCGATCAAGCGTATCCATAATGAGGATTCGGTCAGCTCGCTGTTCGAGATGTGACGCGGCCCGCTGGGGAATAATGCCCCACCCGCCGTGCTTTCCCAACTTCTGTCGAATTCCGTTAAGGGGAGTGCTATGGCTGAGGTGACGTTGGAAGTCTCGCGCCGCGAGGGCACGGGCAAGGAACTGGCGAAAAAACTGCGCGCGCAGGGACAGGTCCCGGCCGTCGTTTACGGCGGACATCGCGAGCCGGTGGCCATCACGGTCGACCGCAAAGCGGTATCGGACCTGGTTCAGAAGAGCGATCACGGAATCAGGTCGATCTTCCTGCTCAAGATGAGCGGGACCGACCAGCAGCGGCACGCGATGATCAAGGATATGCAGATCCATCCGATCAGCCGGAAGCTGATCCACATCGATTTCGTCCGGGTCATGATGGACGAGAAGGTGCGCCTCACGGTGCCCGTCCACCTCAACGGCATTTCGATCGGCGTCAAGGAAGGTGGCGTGCTCGATTGGCAGATTCGCGACCTTCACATCGAGTGTCTGCCGAATGCCATCCCCGATTCGATCGAGGTCAACATCGAAGAGGTCGGCATGCACCAGTATCTTCGGGTCTCCGACCTGAAGGTCCCGGACGGCGTGAAAGTACTCGAGGATCCTGAGCGTGTCGTTGTCGGCGTCACGCATGCTCGCGCTGAGATTGTCGAAGAAGTGGCCGCGCCGGTGGAAGAGGGCGCGGTGCCTGCGGAGCCCGAGGTCATCAAGAAGGGCAAGGTCGAGGAGACCGAAGAGTAGTTGCGGCCTGTTCGTTTGCTGCTCGTCGCGGTTCTCGTCATCGCCGCCTGTCGCGGACAGGAATCGCATACTGCGGTTCAGGGTGCGAAACCACGGCATGCTCAGCCAAAAGTGACAACGGCCGCAGCCGCTGGCGATGTCGGCGCGCCGATGCCGGCGTACAAAGCGAAGTGGCTCGATGGGTCGAGCTTCGATCTGGCGGCGGAGAAGGGCAATGTACTTCTCGTCAACCTGTGGGCGACGTGGTGTGCGCCCTGCCGCTTCGAGATTCCGGAGCTCGACAAACTTCACTCGAAGTACGCCGCGCGGCGCTTCAAAGTCATCGGCGTGAGCGTCGACGAAGGCGGAACGGCAGACGTCAAGCAATTCGTGTCCGAGCAGAAGATCTCGTACCCGATCGCCGTCGATCCGGAGGGCAAACTCGCGACGATCCTGCACACGAGTATGCTTCCGACATCGGTGCTCATCGATCGCACCGGGAATGTCGTCTGGAAGCACTTCGGAGCCGTGAATACGAGCGACCCTTCGCTGACTCAGGCGCTCGAATCGGCGCTGGCGCGCTGAGCGCTAGTGCGGCGGCACTTCGGAAACTTCTTTCCTCCGATCGGGGGTTTCGCGAGCGATGCGGCGCCGGTCGCGCTGGCGCTGGATGAACTCCCGCACATTTCTGGCAATCTGCGTCACGATCAGGCGCATCGGGACGTACGCCAGAACGATTCCGAGGGCGACGGCTGCAGCGATGACGAGGAGTGTGAGAGCGATGGAGGACATCGATGACGCCTCACTTGATCAATAGCAATTTCCGAGCCTTCCCTCTCAGTGAAACCACGATCCGCCGTTGATGTCGATCGTCACGCCGTTGAGGTAATCGGCCATCGGCGAGGCGAGAAAAAGGATGACTGCAGCGACGTCATCCGGTGAGCCGACGCGACCGAGCGGAATCTGCGACACGATCGCGTCACGCTGATGGTCGAGCAGCGGTCTGGCCATGGCGGTCTCGATGAATCCAGGCGCCACGCAACTCGCCACGATGTTGTCCTTGGCACAGGCGCGCGCAATGGATCGCGTCAGGTTGACGAGCGCGGCCTTGGACGCGCCGTAGTCGGCGAACTCCGTCTCACCGCGGAATGCCGCGCGTGAGGCGACATTGATCACTTTTCCTCCGCCGTTCGCTCGCATCCAGCGCATGGCCATGAAAGCGACATTCGCCGCGCCGAAGACATTCAGCTCGAACGTCTGCCGCCATCCCTCCTTCCACGCTTCGTAATCGTCGGTGTCGAAACGATTCTCTGCGTATCTGGCGGCGTTGTTGACGACGATGTCGAGACGGCCGAACGCATCGATCGCGCGAGTGACCAGGCGCTCCACGTCCGCGGGATTTGCGACGTCGGCCTGCACCGCCTGCGCGCGCGAATCGCCGATCTGGGCGACGACTTCGTCAGCTTCGCGCGCGCTCCGGCGGTGGTTCACGATGACGCGCGCCCCCGCCTCGCCCATACGCAGTGCGGTCTCGCGGCCGATGCCCCGCGATGCGCCCGTGATCAACACGACTCGTCCCTCGAGATCGAGAACTGTTTTCGACGACATCGGCTAAGCTCCTCAGCATGGATGCGGTCGACATCACACTCTACACCCGGCGTGATTGTCCGCTTTGCGATAAGGCCAAAGCAGCGATGCGTGCGTCCGGCATCGACGTGCGCATCGAGGAGATCGACATCGACAACGATCCCGAATTGCGCCGCCGATACGCCGACGATGTGCCGGTCGTGTGCATCGGAAACGCCGAGATCTTCCGGCATCGCATCGAGCCGGCAGAGTTCGCACGCCTCGTGAGAGAGAGGAAGTCCGCCGGCTCCTCGACACTCGTCAATGAGAAATGCATCCCGTGCCGCGGCGGCGTGCCGCCATTGAAGGGGAAAGAGCTGCAAAGCATCGTTCGTGAGCTCGGCGGGACGTGGCATGTCGCCGACGAGCATCACCTCGAGAAAGAGTTCCGCTTCCCTGATTTCGAGCAGGCGCTGTCATTCACGAACGCGGTCGGCGCGATCGCCGAGCGCGAAGGGCATCATCCCGACATTCACCTGGCGTGGGGCAAAGTCCGCATCGAGATCTGGACGCATAAGATCGATGGTCTCACGCGCAGCGATTTCATCCTGGCCGCGAAGATCGATCGGATCCTGCCTGCCTAACCGCTACACCAATCCTCGATCGCGCAGCTCGCGCTTGATGAATGCGTAGACGATCGGCGCCATCACCACTCCGCCGACGCCGAACGCCGCCTCGCCGATGATGATGGCCATGAGGATCTCCCACGCCTGCGAGTCGGTCTCCCCGCCGACGATGCGCGAGTTGACCAGATATTCGAGCTTGTGAATGACGACGAGGAACGCCAGCGACGCGAATGCGGTGGCGACGGACACACCCATCGACAGTATGGTGATCACGGTATTGGAGATCAGATTGCCGAGGACGGGGATGAGCCCGCAGACAAAGGTGATCAGGACGAGCGTCGATGCGAACGGCACTCTGATTCCGAACGCGGGCAGCGCGACCAGGAGATATAACGCGGTCAGAGTCGTGTTGAGCGCCGAGATCTTGATTTGAGCCGTGGCCACGCGCGCAAAGGCGTCGCCGAACCGATCCATCTTTTCGAGAAGATGACGCGCCACCGGCCCGCGCTGCTCCTCGTCGCGATGCGTCACGTGCCGGAAGAAGATCAGGAGCGCCAGAAGAACGCCCATGACGCTGTGCACGAGACCGATGCCGATGTACAGTCCGCCGGCTCGCAGCGTCTGCGCATGCGTCTTCAACCAGTTGGCGATTGTCGCTTTGAGATTCTCCGCGTCGGTCATCACATCGGGGATGAACTGATGGCCCAGTCCTCCAAGCCACAGTCGCACGGATCCGAGGATCTCCGCCATCTGGTTCATCATGTCGGGGATGTTTGTGGCGCCGTGGCGGAGAAGCGTGACGATCAACGCAATCGCGCCGGTCACGACCGCGGCGGTGATTGCCGTAACGATCAGCACGGCCAGTGGTCGAGCCATAGCTCCCGACAGGCGGCGCGACATCCGTTTCGAGACACCTTCGAGGATCGCGTAGAGCGCAAGTGTCACGATCGCTGCCGATACGAGGTGCTGGAAGAGGACAAACAAGAGCAATGCGCCCAGCAGCGTCCACGCCACGATCTCCTCGGCGGACGGGCGGCGGCTGATCGGCGTCGCCGGCCGGACTTCCGCCGACGCCGTCACGGAGTCGAGCGGCACGATCGGGTTCGTGCTCATGAAATTGATTGTAACCCCCGGCTGCTCTGGCCGAAGTCCTGCACACACCGGCGGCGGGAGGACTCAATGGCCAGCGTCACCGGAATCTTCGCATCGGCGGCCGAGGCCGAAAAGGCGGTGCAGTCGCTGCGGGCGCACGGTTTCGAAGAAAGCCAGATCAACATCCTCGCGCCTGGCGAGTCGTCATTTCCGGTCCACGGAAAGCAGGCTGGAGCGGCGCTCGGAGCGTTTCTCGGCTTGAGTGCGGCGACATTCGTTCCCGGACTGGGGCCGGTGGTGGGGATGGGGATGATCGCCAGCGGTTTGATCGGAACGGGGCTCGGCGCGGCAGTAGGAGCGGCCGTCGACCGACACACGCATGGTGTTCCGAACGAGGACCTCTACTTCTATGAAGAAGCGGTGCGCAACGGACAGACGGTCCTGATCGTCGACGCACACGATCAGACCCAGGAGACAAAGGCCAAGAACCTTCTCGAGCGGGGCGGCGGACGTAGCGTGCAATCGCTTCGTCGCGAGTGGTGGCAAGGTCTGCGCGATGAAGAGCGCGCCTACCTGCGACGTCAGGGACGAGAGCTGGAACCGAACGAGCCCGATTATCGATCGGGATTCGAAGCGGCGCTGCATCCGGGCACACGCGGACGCGATTACCCTGAGGTCATCGCCTACATCGAGGAGTGCTACCCCGAACCGTGCAAGACCGACGTCTTCCGCATCGGCTACGAGCGCGGACAGGATTACTTCCGCCGGCGCATGAGCGCGCGCGAGACGGAGTAACCCTCGATCGAAGGCTGCAGCAAGCTGCAGCACTCCAAGGCTTATTCCGACGTCGTCTTCCACGCCTCCTTGGCAAGTTTCCACTGACCGCCTTCGCGGCGCATCGTCACTGTGCCGGTGGAGTTCTTCTCGTCGAGATTCTTGACGAGGAGCGTGGCGGTGTCTCCGTCGATGCTCCCGCCCGTGATCTTGACCTTCTTTGGCTGCATCTCCTTCATCAGAGGCAGCATCTTTTTGAAATCGGGATCGTCGAGGTCCTTCACATGCTCCGCGGCAATCGTTTTCCGAATGGCGGCGATGTCGCCGGAGGCGATCGCCTTGCGGTGGGCCTGCCACGCCTTCGCCGGTTCGCCGCCGTCGGCGGGAAGGGGCGTCCCCTTCAGGACAACAGGCTTTTCTGGAGGCTTCGCGAGAATCGGTGCATCGAAGGTCGCGCTGTACTGGAAGCTCTCCTCGAAGAAGGTGTCGGGCTTGATCGAGATCGTTCCCGCGATGCGATCTTTCGTCGACGCGGTCAGGTCGAGCTTCTGATTCCCTGTCGAAGAGAATTGCTTCATCTTCTTGAACGAAGGGCTGAAGAGGGTGCCACTATTGATGCGCTTGTCGGCATCGACTTCAAAGGAGATTCCGGAGATACCTTCATCGGGAAGAGACATCAACGCGAATTCGTCGAACTGAGCTCCTGGCTTGAGTTCCTTGTCGGTGAGGATGACGACCACGTCCGTCTTTTTCTTGTCGAATGGGTTCTTCCTGTTCGTGGCGTAGGCGTTCTTGAGATTGAATGTCTTCCCGTTTACGGTAAGAGTTCCTTTGGCCATGGCGGCGAATGCAGCCGACGCTCCGAAGAGCAGGACAGCGCCAAAGACAAGGGCGATCCGTCGCGTGAACATCATTCCGCTCCTTATCTGTCGAGTGAAGATCGGATGGTATCGCGATTAATGGAAGTCGTGGCTCTGAATGTTCTCGAGCCCCTGCAACGGCCAGAAGCGCTCCGCTTTGACTGAACACTGCCCGTCAGTGTTCTGGACAATGCCTTCGACGATGAGTCCGGAGTGGCCGAGGATCGTCGAGCGCTGCTCGCTGAAAAGCTTCGGGCTGACGATGGCCTGCGACAGGCCGGTTTCATCTTCGAGAGTGAGGAAGACGAATCCTTTCGCTGTGCCGGGACGCTGGCGGACGATGACCGCGCCTGCGGTCGTGACGCGGCGGCCGGTCGGAATGCGCGAGAGATCCGCCGCCGAGAGGATCTTCTGACTCGTGAGCTCGGCGCGGAAGTGCTCGATGAGATGCGGTCCGGTGGTCAGCTCCATGGCGTGGTAGTCGGCCATCGTGTTTTCGATTTCGGACATCTCTTTCAGTGGAGCGCCGCCGCCCTCGGCGGCACGTCCTTCGAAAAGCTCGCCCGCGGGCTTTGCCGCTTTTGATGCCTGCCACAACGCACCTCTTCGCGTCAGTCCAAGCGATCCGAGTGCGCCGGCGTAAGCGAGCTTTGTGAGCTGGTCATCGCGCAGCTTGCACCGATAGGCGAGATCTTCCGCCGACGTGAACGGTTGCGCCCCTTCGATCTTCTTCGCCGTCGCCTCGCGAAGTCCTTTGACGAATCGCAGTCCGAGTCTCACCGCTCCCTCTTCCCATCGGCACTTCCAGCCGGAGTCGTTGACGTCGATCGGCCGCATTTCGGTGTCGTGCCGCTGCGCGTCTTTCACGAGTGTCGCCGGGTGATAGAAACCCATCGGCCACGCGTTCAGCAGCGAGACATAGAACGCGGCCGGATGCCGCGCCTTGATGTACGCGCTCGCGTAGGCGATGAGCGCGAAGCTGGCCGCGTGCGACTCGGGGAAACCGTAAAGCGCGAATGACGTGATCGACTTCACGATCTGATCCTGCGCCTTCGCATCGATGCCGTTTTCTGTCATCCCGGCGCGCAGCCTTCCTTCGATCTCATGCATCCTCTCCATCGACCTCTTGAATCCCATCGCCCTCCGCAACTCCTCGGCCTCGCCGCCGGTGAAGTTCGCCGCGACCATGGCGATGCGCAGGAGTTGCTCCTGGAAGAGCGGCACACCGAGCGTGCGCTTCAGAATCGGTTCGAGACAGGGATGCGGATACTCGACTGGCGCGCGGCCCTGACGCCGATCGAAGAAGGGGCGGATCATGCCGCCGACGATCGGTCCGGGGCGGATGATCGCCACCTGCACGACGATGTCATAGAACTTCTTCGGCGCGTTTCGAGGCAGCGACGCCATCTGCGCGCGGCTCTCGACCTGGAACATGCCGATGGTGTCGGCTTCGTTCAGCATCTTGTAGACGAGCGGATCGTTCTGCGGCAGATGGGCGAGATCGACTTCTTTTCCTTCGTTGTTGCGGATGAGCGGCAACGCTTCTTCGATCGCCGCCAGCATTCCCAGTCCGAGGAGGTCGACTTTGATGAGGCCGAGATCGGCGCAGTCGTCTTTGTCCCATTGAATGACGACGCGGCCGGGCATCGACGCCGGCTCGAGCGGTACGACCTCGTCAAGCCGGCCCTTCGCCATGACCATGCCGCCGGAATGCTGGCCGAGATGGCGCGGCAGATTCTGAATCTGCATGTAGAGGCGCATGAAGTGCTGCACACGCAGATCGGCGGGATCGAATCCGGTTTTCTCGAGCTCGCCCGGCAGGTTCTCCATCGCTTCGCGGATCTCGCCGAAGTTCCAGGTCGAAACGCATTTGGAAAGTTTGTCGGCCTGCTCGAGCGAGTAGCCGAGCGCTTTGCCCACTTCGCGTGCGGCGGAGCGATCGCGATAGGTGATGACGTTCGCGGTCATCGCCGCGGCGTGCACGCCGTAGGTTTTGTAGACGTGCTGGATGACTTTCTCGCGCTGATCGCCGGAGGGGAGATCGAGATCGATGTCCGGCCACTCGCCGCGCTCTTCGGAGAGGAAGCGCTCGAAGAGCAGCTCCATCTTCACCGGATCGACCGCGGTGATGCCT
>DASXRT010000150.1:0-15617 GCA_036506455.1 Thermoanaerobaculia bacterium | reverse complement strand
GAACTACGCGACGATCTTCGACAGCGAGGAATCGGCGCTCAAAGAGCTCGACCTCGCGCCCACTTCGACCTAACTCGGCAAAAATTGTTCGCCAGCAGTTCGGGAACCGGACATAATCCTTCCATCCGGAAATGCGGTCATGCAGCTCTCAATTGGAGCGCGCGTGCGGTCGTTTGAGGTGATCGGTCCGCTTGGAGCGGGCGGTATGGGAGCGGTATATCGCGCTCGCGACGCAAAGCTCGGCCGCGACGTCGCCATCAAATTTCTCCAGGACAAGCTGAGCGCGAGCCGCGAATACCTTCGGAGGTTCGAGCGCGAGGCGCGTGCCGCGTCCGCGCTCAATCATCCGAACATCATCACGATCTTCGAGATCGACGAATTCGAGGGCGCGCCGTTCATCGCCATGGAGCTCGTCGACGGGCAGAGTCTGCGCGATCTGCTCAGGAGGGGAGCGCTGCCGGTCCGTAAGCTTCTGGACCTCGCCGCGCAGATTGCCGAGGGGCTCGCGGCGGCGCATGACCACCAGCACGAGCGGCAAGTCCGGCACGACGCCATGAGTCGATGAAAACTCCCGGATCTTTCTCCTTCGGTCCCTTCACTCTCGACGTCGAAGGCGCCGAACTGCGCAAAGGAAACGACAAGGTTCCCGTCCGGCCGAAGTGTTTTGATCTCCTCGTGTATCTGATCGAGAACGCGGGTCGCGTCATTTCCAAGGAAGAACTACTCGACAAGATCTGGAGCGATGTCGTCATCAATGACGCTACGCTCAATCGCACGGTGACAGAATTGCGGGCCGCCTTGGGGGACGATGCCGACGATCCGAAATATATCGAGACGGTTTCGCGCAAGGGATACAAGTTCATCGGCGAAGTCAGCGGCGCCCCGCGCGAAGCGGCCGATCCGTCCGTCGAGTTCGTCCTCATCTACAACGACCGCGAATTTCCGCTTCATGCCGGCGAACAGCTCATCGGACGCGGTCATGAGGTGGCCATTCCACTGTACGGCTCGGCCACCTCACGACATCACGCCCGGATCGTGGTCGCCAGCGGAACCATCACCCTCCAGGATCTCGGCAGCCGGAACGGAACCTACGTGAACGGGAATCGCGTCGCCGGCTCGATCGAGCTCCGCAGCGGCGATGAGATTCGCATCGGTACCGACTCTCTCGTTCTCTGGTCGCGCACCAGCCCGACCGCTTCGCTCTGAGCTCAGTTCGCCTGTTCATCACTCATACCTGCATACGCGCGTGGCAGCACGACCGTGAACGTGGTTCCTTCCGCTTCCGTGGACGTCACGTTGATCGATCCGCCGTGCAACTCCACGATCTGTTTCGAGATGAACAGCCCCAGACCCGTACCTTTTCGCGTTCCGTTGCCGTCCCCATCGACGCGCAACCGCGAGAAGCGCTGAAACAGCATCGCCAGTTTCTCGGGCGGGATCATCGTGCCGCCGTTGGAGATCGACAGGTGCACGGCCGCGGGATCGGCATCGAGCAGAACGCGGATCGGAGTAGCGTCCGGTGAGTACTTGATCGCGTTCGACACCAGGTTCTCGATCACCTGGGCGATGCGGCACGAGTCTCCACGAATCACCGGGAACAGCGAAGGCGCGCACACCTCGATTTTGCGTCCGGACGTGGCCGCGTACCGCGTGACGATGCGTCCCACCAGGCCGGCCACATCGACCTGCCCGACATTGAGGCGGAACTTTCCCGCCTTCACACAGGACGCATCGAGCAGATCCTCGGCCAGCCTCAAAATCCGGCGCGCCTCGCTTCGAACGATCTCCAGGCTCTCCAATGCCGAGCTGTGGTCGTTGTTCTTGACGGCGTCTTCGGCGAAGTCCGCGTACCCGGTGATTGAAGTCAGCGGGTTCTTGATCTCGTGACTGACCAGTGACAGGAATTCCTCGCCGACGAGTACGGGACCGCTGTCTTCTGCTTTCATCGCAACCTCCTCGACTGCTGTGCGTACTACTCAAAGTCGGCTCTGTTCGCCGGAGAGTATGGAAAGCGGAAGGAAGATTGCCGGAGATTTCGAAGATAATCGCCCTCACCGCCATGACCCGCACGGCCCATCACTTCGCCGATTTCCTCCACGATCTCCAGCAGCTCGAGCGCGCGACATTTCCTGCTGACGCGGCGAAAATCCTCGAGGCATTCACGCGTCACACCGCGTTCGAGATCGGTGCGCTCTATCTGCGCGACCACCGCGACTCACCGATGAGACTCGCGGCGAAGTCACAGCAGTGCGTGGCGCCGGAGATCCTCGACGGGAAAAACGATCCCGTCCTCGATCCGCGCGCGGCCGTCGTCGTACCGCTGCGCAACTACCGCGACGACGTGGGCGTCCTCGCGCTTTCCGGCCGCGGATCTGAGGAGGATCTCGCGCTCGTGCGCGCCGCCGCCGATTTCGTCAGCACGATCATGACCAATCAGCGCCTGCTGCAGGAGACGCGCGAAGGCGACTTCCAGCTCAAGTATCGACTGTGGGAGCTGGAGTCGCTCTACGACATCGGACTGTCGATCGCCTCGACGCTGAACATCGACGAACTGGCCGACGAGATCCTTTTTCGCATGATCTCGCTCACCAATGCGAGGCGCGCCGCACTCTACCTGCGAGACGGCGGTGGCTTCGTCCTCTTCCGATCATTCGGCGAGGTGCGCGAGGACTTCCTGGACAAGGACCTCGCCGATCAACTCGTGACCGAAGGGACGCCGCTCAGCTTCGAAGAGAACACCGATTGCATTTTCCCGGGCTGCTCCGCATTCGTGGCTGTGCCGATCAAGGGGAACAACTCGATCATCGGCGTGCTCGCCGCGGCCGATCGCGAGACGCGGGAAGGAGCGGTCGGGGCGTTCGAGGCAAATGAGCTGCGTCTTCTCTCGCTCTTCGCGACGCAGGCGGCCGTCGCCCTCGAGAACGCGCGCCTGCACAAAGAGGCGCTCGAGAAGCAGCGCATCGAGCGCGAGCTCGAGCTGGCCGCGACGATCCAGCGCGACATCCTGCCGAAGTCGATTCCGCGTGTGGAAGGTCTCGCGATCGCGACGCTCTCGCGCCCGGCGCGCCAGGTCGGCGGCGACTACCACGCCTTCGTCGAGCGTGACGGCGTGATGAGCATGCTCGTCGCCGACGTCTCCGGAAAATCGATGCCGGCGGCGCTGCTCGTGTCCGCGCTTCATGCCGCCGTGCAACTGCTGTTCGCCGAGGGCCGCGAGCTCGGCGACATCGCCACGGAGCTGAACAAGCACATTCATCGCTGGTCGGCCGAGAACAAGTTCGTGACGATGATCATGATCTCGATCGATCGCGAGAACGACGTGCTCGAATACGTGAACGCCGGCCACAACCCCGCATACGTCATCGTCGACGGCCGTATCGATCAGCTCAAATCGCACGGACTGCCGGTCGGAATCATGGGGCAGACGCGCTACATGATCCAGCGCCGGCCATTCCCACCGAAATCGTGCGCGGTGCTCTACAGCGACGGGATCACCGAGGCGGAGAATGTGGCCGGTGAGGAATTCGAGAACGAACGCCTCGAAGAGTTGCTGCGCCAGCACATCGAGGCCTCACCGAACGAGCTGCGCGATCGGATCGCCGCCGCCGTCGGCAACTTCGTCGGCGACGCGCCGCAGAAGGATGATCAGACCCTCGTGATTGCGCGACGGCTCTGACGGGTCGTCGGTCGTAGGTCGTCGGTCGTCGGGCCTCAGCGCGAAAAGGCCCCCACGACCGACGACCTACGACCCACGACCTGTTACAACGTGAAGCTCCGGCGAAACCGCCCTGCGCGTTCATCGTCCAATCCCCAAGGAGGCTCGAATGATGAAACGCATTCTACTTGCCCTCGCATCGGCGACGATTCTCGGACTGGCTGCGTACGCGTATGCCGACAGCACTCTGATCGTCAAACCGTCGGAGATGAAAGACGGCGAGACGAAGACGGTCACCGATGACGGCCGGACGATCACGGTCACGCGCGAAGGGAACACGACGCACGTGAAGATCGACGAAGCGGGGAAGACGCAGCGTGTGACGATCACACGCGACGGCGACCGCATCCGCATCGGCCACGACGGAGAGGGCGTGCGCGCCTTCACGATCGGTCCGGAGCGCCGCAAGATCATCATCGACGGTGTGCCGTTCAACGACTTCGTGAAGCCGCAGATGATCCTGCCGCGCCGCGGTAATCAGACCTGGTTCGTCTGCCCGAAGGACCACACCATGCTGCGCGTGCCGGAAGGGAAGGAAGACCAGACGTTCAAATGCCCGGTCGACGGCACCACGATGGAGAAGAAGAAGGGGCGAGGATTCTCATTCTTCTTTGACGACGGCCTCTTCGAGAGCGACGAGCTCTGATCACTCGCCTTCAAACTGCGGGGCGCGTTTCTCGAAGAACGCTTTCATCCCCTCTTCCGCGTTCTTCGACAGAAACGCGCGCAACTGATGCTCGCTCTCGAGCTCTAGCTGCGCGCGCAAGTCGTTTCCTTCGCTCAGCGTGAGCGCGTGCTTGATCGCCGCGATGGCCAGCGGCGGCCCCGCGGCGATCGCGCGCGCGAGCTTCGTCGTCTCAACGATGAGAGCGGCCGCATTCACGACGCGATCGACCATCCCGATGCGCACCGCCTCTTCGGCGTCCACGAGCCTTCCCGTCACCATGAGCTCGAGCGCGGCGCTGGGGCCGATCAATCGCGGCAGAAACCATGTGCCGCCCCAGTCGGGGTGCAGTCCGATGCGCACGAACGTCTCGCCGAGCTTCGCCTGATCCGAGGCGATGCGGTAATCGCAGGATAGGGCGAGGTTGCATCCGGCGCCGGCGGCGACGCCGTTGATCGAGGCGATCACCGGCTTCTGCATCGTAGTGATCTGCGTGACGATCTCGGCGCCCGTATCGAGCAGCTTCCGAAATGCTCCGATGTCGCCGCTCTTCTGCAGCGCCGCCATCGTCTCGACGTCTCCACCGGCGCAGAATGCCCGACCGGCACCGGTGACGACGACGACGCGACAATCGGAATCGAGCTCCGCGTCGCGCAATGCTGCCAGAAGGTCCTCACGCATCGCACCGCCGAACGCATTGAGCTTATCGGGCCGGTTCAGCGTGATGGTGGTGACGTGATCAGCGGTCTCGGCGCGGATGAAGGTCATGCCTCGTGAGTATGAAGGAAATCGTTCATCCTTCATGCTTCCTATAAACTGCGCCTTCGATGAAGCGCGTCATCACCTGGATTCTCTACGCGACGATCCCGATCGCGCTCTTTCTGCAGTTCCGGCACGGGAACCTCGTCTGGCAGTTCGTCTTCTCCTGCGTGGCCGTCCTTCCGGTCGCGGCGTGGATCGGCCGCAGCACGGAGCACCTGGCGCACCGCATGGGACCGACGTATGGCGCGCTGTTCAACGCCACGTTCGGCAACTTCGCTGAATTCGTGATCGCGATCTTCGCGATCCGGGCCGGTTTGATCGACGTCGTGCGCGCCTCGCTGAGCGGCTCCGTCGTCGGCAATCTGCTCTTCGTGGCGGGCTTATCGATGATCGCCGGCGGTTGGAAAAAAGATACGGTGAAGTTCAACGCGCTCGCGGCAGAGTCGCAAAGCGGCCAACTGATTCTGGCCGTTTCCGCGTTTCTCGTGCCGGCTCTCTTTTTTCGCGCCGCATCGCGGCTTCATCATCCTGAGCTGATCCATCAGGTCTCGATCGGCGTCGCCGTGATCCTTCTCGTCTCGTACGGCCTCGGTCTCCTCTTCACGTTCCGCACGCATAGCCATCGGCTCAACGCGATCGGACAGACCGCCACGGAGATCGAGGGAGGAAAACTGTGGCCGGTTCGCAAGGCGTTGCTCGTGCTCGTCGGTGCGAGTGTCGTCATGGGATTTGTCGCCGAAGGGCTCGTACACGCCGTCGACAGCGCGGGCCGCGCGTGGGGGATGAATGAGGTCTTCCTCGGATTCATCGTCGTGGCGATCGTCGGTAATGCCGCCGAGCATTCCACCGCCGTGGTCCTGGCCATGCGCAATCAGATGGACACCTCGCTCAATATCTCCATGCAGTCGAGCGTGCAGATCGCGCTCTTCGTCGCGCCGCTCATCGTGTTTCTGTCATATCCACTCGGCCATCCGCTCGACCTCGTCTTCACGCCATTCGAGATTCTCGCCGCCGGACTGGCCGTCGCGGTGTTCGCGTATCTCGTCATCGATGGCGAGACGAATTGGTACGAGGGGGTGCAACTGCTGGCCGTCTACGCGATCGTCGCAGTGGCGCTGTACTTCCTGCCCGCCAACCCGCAGCCGGTCGGCGCCGACTGATGACGACGAACCGTCAGCTTCGTTGGCGTCCGTACTTCTTCGAGATCTTCACGCTCGCGAACTTCATCGTGATCTTCGCAATCGTTGCGCCGGCAAATCCGATCGTGCTCACGTCGATCCCGGACACGTTCGTGTCGTTCATCCCGACGCTGACGACATACGCGGCCATCGGCGTGGCCGTGCGCGGCGCGATCGCCTGGTATCGCGGCGAGCTCCGTGCGTTCGTGCGCATCGTACGGAGCGTGGCCTGGTTGATCGACACCATCCGTCTGGTCATCTTCGGCGCGCTGCTCGTGCACACGTACTTCTGGATCAAGCTGGTCGTCCCGCTGGTGCATCCGGTGCTCTACGACCAGGAGCTCTGGAACATCGAGCAGCGGATGTTCTTCGGCTACTCGCCCAATATTTTCTTTCTCGATCTTTTCTCGCAACGCCTGGTTCTGGCGGCCATCGACTGGTCGTACGCACGCATCTTCTTCGCGAGCATGAGCGTGGCATTCATCTTTTTTCTGTCCGATCCGAGCCGCCGTCTGCGCATGGCGTTCGCCAGCGGGAACAGTCTGCTCTGGCTCGCCGGCGCATGGTTGTACATGTCCATCCCATCCCTCGGTCCGGCGTTCCGCTTTCCTGACGTGTGGCTGCCGTTTGCGAACGGTCTCGCGATCACGCAGAACTTTCAGGCGATGCTGATGAAGAACTATCGATCCGTGCTCCGTCTGCCGACCGGAGGATCGCTATCGAACATCCAGCTCATGTTCGGCGTGGCGGCGTTTCCCAGCCTTCATGTCGCGTTTCAGACGTTCGCGTTTCTGTGGATGCGACGGCTGTGGGTTTACGGCGAGATCGTCTTCGGCGTCTTTGCGCTCGTGATCCTCATCGGCTCGGTCGTGACGGGCTGGCACTACCTGCTCGACGGAATCGCCGGCGTGGTCATGGCTGTCCTCTGCTACTGGTTTGCCGCGTCGATGTGGCGGATGGGCGAGTGGCTGCGGTTGCGGAAGGCGTTAAGCCCTTCCGCTGTTTAGCCTCCCATGAGCGCGACTCTCGGAGAACTTCTCGCGACGCGAACGGCTGAAGCCGCTCCCGAGCTCGTCGACCACCTCGAAAACAAGGCGGTTCGCTGCTACTCGTGCGGACATCGCTGCAAGATCCTGAGCGGCCTGAAAGGGATCTGCAAGGTTCGCTATAACGAAGATGGAGTCCTCAAGGTGCCGCGCGGATACGTCGCGGCGCTGCAGGTCGACCCGATCGAGAAGAAGCCGTTCTTTCATGCCTATCCCGGCGCGCTGGCGCTCTCATTTGGAATGCTCGGCTGCGATTACCACTGCGGGTACTGCCAGAACTGGGTGACGTCGCAGGCGCTGCGCGATCCCGTCGCCGGCGCCGCTCCGATGGACGTGGAGCCGTCGGATCTCGTCAAGCTGGCGAAGAAGCATGGTGCGAAGGTGATCACGTCGACGTACAACGAGCCGCTGATCACTTCCGAATGGGCCGTCGAAGTCTTCAAGGAAGCGAAGAAAGCGGGACTCGTCTGCTCGTACGTTTCGAACGGCAATGGGACCGAGCGCGTGCTCGACTACATCACGCCGTACATCGATCTCTACAAGATCGACCTCAAAGGCTTCAGCGACGCCCACTACCGCGACCTCGGCGGAACGCTGCAACCGGTGCTCGACACGATCCGAGGGCTGAAGCAGCGGAAGATCTGGCTCGAGATCGTCACGCTCGTCATCCCCGGCTTCAATGATTCCGATGAGGAGTTGACGAAGATCGCCGAATTTCTCGCCGGCGTCGATGTCGACATCCCGTGGCACGTCACCGCGTTCCATCAGGACTACAAGATGACCGACAACGCGAACACGACGACGAAGCATCTGATGCGCGCATACGAGATCGGTAAACGGGCTGGGTTGCGCTACATCTATCCCGGCAACATTCCCGGCGCTTTCGGCGATCTCGAAGGTACGCACTGTCCGAAATGCGACACGGTGGTGATCGACCGTTTTGGTTTCCGCGTGACATCGTTCCGGTTGAAAGATGGGACGTGTCCCCAGTGCGCGACGCCGATCCCGGGCGTGTGGGGCGATGGCAAGGCCGATGTCGGTCGCAGCGGGATTCCACGGGCCATTGGTTTATTCTGAGCCGGTTTGACTGAGTTCATCGACATCTGCGGCGTGAGTGAGCTTTCCGTCGGACGCGCGAGAACGGTGATGATCGCCGGTCGTGCCATCGCGCTGTATCACACGACGCGCGGCTTCTTCGCCAGCGACAATCAATGTCCTCATCGCGGCGGCCCCCTGGGGGAGGGAGATCTCATCGGCAGCGAGATCATCTGTCCGTGGCATCTGTGGGGCTTCGACGTCGAGAACGGCGTCTGCACGGGCAATCCCGAGGTCGGGATCGTCACACACGAGGTGAAGATCGATCGCGATCGAATCCTCGTGAAACTCGCGCCGGCACGCGAGATCACATCTGAGCTCCTGTGAATCCGAAACCGCTACGCCACGTCGATCTCTACGGGAAGGCCGGGCGCCTCGAGGCGCTCTACCGCGAGCTGCAGGATCCGAAAGGGGTGGCGGTGATCTCTCACCCCTTGCCGACCGGTGGCGGCACGCTGCACAACAAAGTGGTCTTCCGCGCCGCGCGTGGACTGGAGAATGCGAACGTGGCCACGCTCCGGTTCAACTTTCGCGGCGTCGGCGCGAGCGCGGGCACATTCGACGAGGGGGAAGGCGAGCAGGATGACTTTCTCACGGCGTTGAGCTGGATGATGAAGAAGCATCCCGGCGTGAAGGTCTTCGCCGGCGGGTTCTCATTCGGCGCGTGGGTCGCGTCGCGCGCGGCGTGCGAAGTCGAAGCGGTCGACGCGCTCTTCCTCATCGGCACGCCGGTCAACAAATACGATTTCGGCTACCTGCGCTTCTGCGAGAAGCCGATGCTGTTCATCCATGGGACGCAGGATGATCACGGCGACGTCGCGAAGCTGGAGAAGCTCGTCCAGAACGTCCGCAACGCCGAAAGCGTCATCGTGACCGGCGCCGATCACTTCTTCTCCAAACAGCTCGAGGCGGTCGAAGAGACGCTGCGGAGTTGGACGGAGGAGTTGCTAGAGACGTAAACTTGCCTTATGCACCGTCTGGTCGGCTTTCTTCTCGCGGTTGTTTTATCAGTCGGTGCCCAGGCCGACTGGAAGCCAGGTGCCAACCCCGATCCCCGCGAGATTTTGAAGGAAGCGCGAGAGGACACTGCCGCGGGCCGTTACGAAGACGCGCTGGCAAAGCACGTGTGGTTTCACGAGAACGCCCTGACGTATGCACCGGAGCTGGGCGGCGTCCGGCTCTACTTTGCGGTCGCTTATTGGGCTCGCTTAGGCGCCTACTATCCGCCGGCCCTGGATAAGTTGCGACGGATTCGCGACGATCAATGCGAAGCGATCAGTAACGCCAAAGACGAACCGGCAGAGAAGATTGCACGGGCATTCAATGATTTTTCCGGCATCAACAGGACACTGGGCGACGAGGCGAGGACTGTTGCACTCTTTGTGTGGCTTGACGCCAACAAGCCTCAACTCGCGAAAGCCGTCTACGAGATCGCCGAGACAGCGCTGATCGCCGAGAAGGAGTACGCGATCTGCGGAAAGTATCTCGACGAAAAGACTCTTGAGCGACTGGTGTCGGCTCGCGAGATGTCGATGAAGGAAGCAGCCAGCGCCGGGCGGATTGGCCCGGAAGAGCTGAAGCGATTCAACGAATTCGTCGAGATGACATTCTCCATGAGAACAGCGACGTTGGTGGCCCTTCTAACGCTCAACAATCGGAACGCGGAGGCTGAGCGAATCGTCTTGGAGGCTGAGAAGGTTCGCAGCGATCGTGAATTTCGCGAGCAGCTCGCGCGGGCGCTGAAGGGCGAGATACCTACCCTGTAGCTACGCTCCGCAGAAAGCGCAGACCGAGAAGAGTCCGCGTGCCGTGCCACGTCACGAGGTGACCGGGAAAAGGTCCGATCACGCGCGTATCGAATTCCCTCGCATCGGCGTCCGTGAACACGTACGGCTCATCGGGCAGAAAGATCACATCCGCTTTTACCCTTTCCGGCGCTCGCGTCGGATAGCGCTTCTCATTCGCCAGAACGTTGCGCCCGCCGGCGCATTCGATCAGGTTCGAGACATACGTATCGCCTCCGCACCACATCCAGGGGCGCTTCCAGATCGCGCAGGCGAAGGTGAACTCTCGTGGCGGCATTGATGTGAGCTCGCCTTCGATGTCGCGCACGAATTCGGCGGCGCCTTCGCGACGATTGTGCATTTCACCGAGGCTGGTGATCAGCGCCATGACGTCGCCAACGCTCTTCGGCTCGCTCACGAAGATCGGGGCGAATTGTTCGATTGCCCGCGCGTGTCGCTCGAGGTTCTCCTCGAGGTTCATGTACACGCGATCGGGGTGCAGTTCGCGGATCGCATCGACGCGCGGATTCTTCGTTCCGCCGACCCGGGGCCGATCGAGATCCGGCGGAAAAATACAGAAGTCCGTGATGCCGACGACATCGTCGCCGGCCCCGATGTCGAACAGGGTTTCGGTCAGCGATGGGACAAGCGAGACGACGCGCACTCAGCCGATCATCTTGCGATATTTCGGGTCGAGCGCGTCAATCAGACCGTCGCCGAGGAAGTTGAGGCCCATCACGGCGAGCATGATGGCGATGCCGGGGAAGATCGCCAGATGGTTGGCGAGGCCGAGGTAGCGGCGGCCGGCGGTGAGCATCGCGCCCCATGACGGAGTCGGCGGCTGGACACCAAGTCCGAGAAATGAAAGTGCCGCTTCGGCGAGGATCGCTCCGGCCAGGCCGAGCGTGGCCATCACGATCACCGGATTGATCACGTTGGGCAGGACGTGCAGAACGATCACGCGTGGCGACTTTGCGCCGAGCGCACGCGCCGCCGTCACATACTCCATCTCGCGGACCTTCAATACCTGACCGCGCACGAGGCGCGCGTATCCCACCCATCCGATCGTTGCCAGCGCGAGGATGACGTTGTTGAGACTCGGTCCCATCACGGCCACCAGTGCGATGGCGAGAAGGATTCCGGGAAAAGCGAGGAGGATGTCGCACAGCCGCATCACGATCACATCGACGAACCCGCCGAAATATCCCGAGATCGCACCGAGGGTGACGCCGACGAGCGACGCGAGAATGACGACGCTGAATCCGACGCGCAGCGACACCCGCGCGCCGTACACGATGCGCGAAAGCACGTCGCGGCCGAGGTCATCGAGCCCGAGCAGATGCTGATGCGAAGGCGCCTCGAGACGCCGCGAGGTGTCCTGCACGTCGGGATCGAACGGCGAGAGCAATGGAGCCGCGAGCGCGATGACGACCAGCGCGACCGTCAGGAGAAGGCCTGAGGTGAAGGCGAAGTTTCTCAGAAGGCGCCTGAGCATTTTCATCACGAAGGCTCTCAGCTCTCAGCTCTCAGCTCTCGGTTCGGAGCCTGAGAGCTGAGAGCTGAGAGCTGACAGCTGAGAGCTATTCAAGTTTGATTCTCGGATCCACCACCCCATATAAAAGATCGCTGAAGAAATTCACCATGATGTAGGTGACGGCGATGACGAGGATTGACGCCTGAACCTGTGGGTAATCGCGCGTGTTGATCGACTGGATCAGCAGACGCCCCAGGCCTGGCCAGGAGAAGATTTGCTCGGTGATGATCGCGCCGGTCAGGAGCGATCCGAACTGCAGCGCGAGGACGGTGATCACCGGGATCAGCGCATTCTTGAGCGCATGCCGGAAGATGGCCTTGGCGCGCGTCACTCCCTTCGCGATCGCCGTCGTCACGTACAACTGATTCAGCTCCTCAGCCAAACTGACGCGGATCATGCGTGTGAGGATCGCTGCGAGCGCCAGGCCCATCGTGAGCGACGGCAGCACGATCGAGCGTAAACCCTGCTCGCGTCCGGAGACGGGAAACCACTCGTGATTGATGGCGAAGGCGATGATCAGCAGCGGTCCGAACCAGAAGCTCGGCATCGAGACGCCGATGAGCGCGAAGAAGCGCGCCACGTTGTCGATCCATGAGTTTCTGTAGATCGCCGAGATGATGCCGAGGGGAAACGCGACGACGAGCGCCACGAACATCGCTCCGAATGCGAGCTGAATCGTCGCCGGATAGCGCGCCATGATCTCTTTGCTCACGCTCTCGTTCGTCCGGAACGATCGACCGAGGTCGCCGTGCGCGACATTGCCCAGGTAGGTGATGTATTGCTTCCAGAGTGGTTGATCGAGTCCCAGCACTCTGCGCACTTGCGCGATGTCTTCGGGACGCGCGCCTTCGCCGGCGATGGCCGCGGCCGGATCGCCCGGGATCAGATGGATGAGCGAGAAGATCAGTGTCAGGATTCCGAGGGTGATCGGAATCATCTGGAGGATCCGGCGGATGATGTACTGCGTCATGGGCCGACATCGCCCCCGTGCAACTTCGATGCGAACGAAAAACGGCGGGCATTGCTGCCCGCCGCGGTGATCGAGCGATGCAACGAATCTCAGTGAGCGGCCGCTTCGCTCCCTTCCCCGGGGCCGTACAGCTTATACCCGCTGGTGACGTTGTTCGACGCGAAGCGGTTGCCGAGCTTGTCGCGCAGCCGATTCTCGAAGCCCTGGACGCCATTCTGATCGGTTCCGGTGAGCAGGGCGACGAACTCGCCGTTGCGGTTGTGGCAAAGGATGTCCTCCTGCCGGCAGAGCTTCGCCAGCGACTGACTCAACTCCGGATCTTCCTGGCTGGACTTCATCCAATAGAGTGCGAACGGAGTGTCGAACTTGGATACCGTGGTGATGTTCCGCTTCAAGCGTTCGTTGAACTCGGGATCGAAGGTGACCTGATCCTGGTCGGCGGATGAGATGACGGAGCGGCGCTGCGTCTGCGGCGCCTCTTCGCCGAGCGACGACAGCTCTTCGGCGGTGATGGAGGAGATGCCGCTGTCGCGCGTGTTCAGACGGCGGCCGCTGCGGCGAACGAGCGCGTCGACGCGGGCGCGGAGCTCGGCGGGCGTGAATGGCTCGGTGATGAAATCGTCGGCACCGGCGCGCAGATAGAGCACTTTGTCCGACTGCCGGTTTCCGGCCGGCGAAAGGAACGCGATCGATGACGATGAGTTCTGCGCGAGGTCGAGGATCGCGCTGACCGCGCCCGCGGAGCGGGATGGCGTGACCATGACCAGACCGGGCTTCTCGCGGCGCGCTCGCTCGACGCCGTTCTTGAGATCCGATTCCGCCTGCACATCGTAGTTGTTCCCCAACGACTCTTTGACGCGGCGAATCGTCTCCGGCTGCGCGCCGATGATCAGCACCTTGCGGCTGATCTGTGCCGTCTCTTCCCATGGCTTTGTGACGTCGACCACCTGCTCGCCTTCCCCGCGGTAGTTTATGATGCCGCGACCGTTGAGGATGCGGTAGTGCGCGGAGAGATTCTCCGTGCTGGCGTGACGCAGTTTCGGAAGGGCCATGATGCGTCCGCCGGTGGCCTGATCCTGCGACAACTGCACGACGCCGTGCGCGTTGTGCTCGAGCATGCGGATGATCGGATTCAGCTCGGCGTTGTCCTCGTCACCGGCGACGAGCACGGTGGTCGTCAGGAGATCTTCGAGTGCGTTGAGCAACGACTGGGTCACCATGAGCGCGAAGTGCGACGAGTACTGCGTGTTGATCAGCGTGTAGATGGGATCGATGACGAGTCGTTTTGCGCCCATACGCTTGATGTAGTCGCCGAGCTCCTCGACGATGGCCTGCACGTCCGCCGGACTTTCCACCAGTTCGAAATAGCGGCCGCTGGGGTTGAGGATCGCGAGCTGATTGCGCTTGATGGCCTCTTCGATCGGAAAACCGATCGAGCGCGCCTGCGCGATCACGTTCTCCGGCTTCTGATCGGTGATCAGGATTCCTGGTTCCTGATGCTCGAGACCACGCGTGAGGAACTGGAGGCCGAGCAGCGTCTTGCCGACGCCGACGCCTCCTTTGACGAGGTACACCTTGTTGGGGAGAAGACCTCCGGCACCGTAATCGATCAGATCGATGCCGCTGATCATGCGGTCGGTGCTGCCGCGAGCACGCGTGGCTTCGAGCACCGGCTTATCGAGTGGCAGTGCGGTGTCCGTGCGACCGCTGGTGGCCGGTCGCTTCGCGGTCGAGGGTGTCTGGGTGGTGGACCTGACATCGCTAGATCCGTTCATAGTGTCCTCTGCGGTTTTGTTGACGGCTGACTGCAGTGCGCCGAGACTTCGGCGTCAACCGCTTGAGCGATCTAGCAACAGACGCGCCATTGGTTGAGGTCGTGGGTCGTTTGGTCGACCTAGTACCGCGTCGCCTTTCCCTCCTCCAGTCCCTGCGACATCGGGATGTGGGCGGGCGGAGGTGGGGGCGGGGTGAGGGGGATCTCATCGCGCGTCACGATCGGTTTCCTGCTCGTGAATACCGAGTGAACGACGACGTGGATCTCGTTGAAGTCACCAGTGCGCGGCCGGACTGCTTCGCCCGGATCGGCGGGACTGGTGACCATGAAGATGTCTGTGAACGGCGCCAGCGACACGTGCCGGATGCTCGTGGGCGGGATGTCGTGGAACATCGAGTAGAGATCGATCATCTGTCCGGTGGTGAGATTCGTGTCGGAGTATTTCGAGACCGTGCGGGCGATGCCGACGAGCTGCAAAGCCTGTTGCGCGGAAAGCTTCTCCATCTTGTCGCGCAGCGCGGCGATGACCTGCTGCTGCCGCAGCTCCCGCGCGAAATTGTTCCCCTCGGCTGAATTTTCGACGTAGCGCGCTCGTGCATAGCGCAGCGCACGTTTGCCGGTCATGTGCTGCCAGCCGGCGGTGAACCGGTCCTTGAACAAGGAATCGTAGAAACGCCTGTAGACGTAGATGTCGACGCCGCCGAGCTGGTCGATGATCTTTTCGAACGCGGCGAAATCGATCCTCACGTATGCGTGCATCGGCTCGCCGACGATCTTCTCCACCGTCTCCATCAGAAGCGCGGGGCCGCGGCCGGGATAACCGTTCTCTTCACCAATGCCGTGCGCGGCATTGAGGCGATGGACGCCGAAGTGACCGATGCGGACGTAGAAGTCGCGCGGCACGGAGATCAGCGCGACCTGGCGCTTCGAAGGCTTGAGGCTCAGGACCATGATCGCGTCGGCGAGGTCCTTTCCTTCTCCGGGATGCGTCGGGCCGCCGACACCGATCAGGAGGATGTTGATCCGATCGCTGTTGAAACCGTCCATGACGCGATTCGGTACGGTTTTGAACGACGGCGCGTACTGCGTGTAGAG
>DASXRT010000149.1:0-18776 GCA_036506455.1 Thermoanaerobaculia bacterium | reverse complement strand
ATGCCCAAGTCGCTCGCTTGCAAGGATGCCGGGATGAAGGACTGCGACTTCAAGACTCAGGGACAGACTGAGCAGGAAGTCATGCAGAAGGCTGCGGAGCACGCGAAAAAAGCGCATAACATGCAGACGATTCCACCGGACGTGGAGCGCCGCGTTCGTGGCGCCATCCGGGATGTCCAGTAGGGTCTAGCCGCTCCTCTTCCCTTTCACCGTGGCGTCGTGCGCAGTCTTCGTCAGTTTCTCCAACTCGTCGGAAGTGACCTTCTTGTCGGCAATGGCCGCCTGCATCGCGCGAAGAAACGGTTGAATGTTCTGCGCCGACACCTTGTCAGTCCGCAGACCCTCGCGCATTCGCTTCACCTCGGCATCGAACCGCTGCTTTTGCGTTGCGGTGATGGTCGGCGCGTACATCCCGCGCAACTCGCCGAGTGAGGTTCCGAGGACGAAGTCCATGAACCGAGCGAGACGTGGACCCGTGAGCATTGCACCACCGGCAAAGAGAAGAACGAGGATCACCGCCGACGCCGAACCACATCCGATCGGCACCCACTTCGGGAAAATCGGACGAACTTCCGTCAGTGGTGCGCAGTAATAATCGGCGGGAGAGCGGAAGGGAAGCGCCGGGACGTCCTGCGGAGGAGTCGGAGCGATGGGCTCGTCGAAATTTCCGCTGGGCATCGAGCGGGATGAATGTATCATGGCACCGCAAATTCGGTTTGGGGTGCAACACTCTACGAAGGGATGACTTAGGCGATGCCTCCGCTGTCGAAAGTGACGGTCCTGATTCTCGACGACAACCCACTCGTGTTGAAGCTGGGACGAGCGCTGCTGGAGCGTGAGGGTTGTACGGTGCTGACCGCATCGAGCTGGATCGAGTTCAATCACGTGCTCGCGGGCAACACGCCCGACATCATTTTTCTCGACGTGAATCTGCCGAGCATCAAAGGCAATCGCTTGAGCGAAGTGCTGAAGTCGCAGTCGAACAAGAAAGACATTCCGATCGTACTGATCTCCGACCTGCCCGAGAAATCACTCGAAGAGATGTTCCCCAGCTCGGGCGCGAATGCGTGGATGCGCAAGCCGCTGACGCGCGACAAGATGGTCGACATGATCAATAAGTACGTGTCGGTGAGTTAGCTTAGCGCTCACACCCCTGTCGTGGTTGTCGCCGGTGGCGGTTTCGGTGTGACTTCATCCTCGCTCGGCGCCGGCGATTCTGCTCCCTCCCCCGATTGTGCCGTCGTGTCATTCGCGGTCTCGGTCGGCTCGAACTCCTTCGGCTGATAGAACGGCCGCTGCAGGTAGTACGGGAGTTTGCTCACCGCGACCGTGGCGCCGCTGCAGTCCTTATCGGGCTCTTGTCCGGCGACGAATGCTTCCATCACGACGCGCGCGCAGGGGCCGGTGCCGCGGCGTCCCGTCTTCAAATCCATGGGCACGATGACGACGCCCGGCGGCGCTTCGAAGTCCGGCCGTGGCGCGCGGAGCTTTAGTGTGTCCATCTGCTTGAAGACATCGATCCAGATCGGCAGCGCGATGTCGGCACCGGTTGCTCCTCCGCCGAGCGACCGGCTCGGATCGTCGTAGCCGACCCACACACCAACGCTGTACTCAGGTGAGAAGCCGATGAACCACGCGTCGGTATAGCTGTTCGTCGTTCCCGTTTTTCCAGCCAGCGGATCGGGCAGCGAGTGCGCGGCGTAGGCAGTCCCGCGATCGATCGTTCCCTTGAGCATGTACGCGACTTCGAACGCGACCTGCGGCTGGGTCGCCTCCGACAGCTCCGACGGCGGCTCCTCGAGCACCCGATCCGTCTGATCGGTAATGCGCACAATCCGCCTCGGCTTCACGTACACGCCGTGATTGACGAAGACGTTATAGCCGGCCGTCATCTCCAGCGGCGAAACGCCGGCGGCACCGAGTGCCAGCGAGGGATATTTCGGAAGATCGGACGTGATGCCGCAGCGGCGCGCGAAATCGGCGACGCGATCGGCGCCGATGATCATCAATGTCTTGACGGCCGGGATATTGATCGACAGCTCCAGCGCGCGCTGGATCGTCACGATCCCCGAGTATTTACCGTAGTAGTTTTTCGGTGCGTAGACGGTACCGGGACCGATGGGGATCTCGATCGGCGCGTCGAACAGAGTGTCCGCGGGTGTCAATCCCTTCTCGAACGCTGCGCCATAGACGAACGGCTTGAACGACGATCCTGTCTGGCGCCGCGACTGCGTGGCGCGATTGAATTTCGAGACCTGGAAGTCGTAGCCGCCGACGAGCGCGCGGATGTCGCCGCTCTTTACATCGAGGATCACAATCGCACCCTGCACCTGCGGCATCTGATCGAGGACCCAATGTTTCTCCTTCGTCTTCGAGTCTTCCGTCAGCCGCACCTGGACGAGATCACCGCGTTTGAGGAAGCCGAACATCGTCTTTCGCTGCGTCCAGGCATAAGACGTCGGTAAGAGATCGAGCTCGTCCCTCCCCACCCTGACGAACACGTGCTGCGTCTCGACGCTCGTGACGACAGCCGGATACAGCTTGTCGAGCATGTAAGGATCATTGCTCCACGTCGGATCCCTGTAGCTGGCGGGATCGACGCCTTCGGCGATGACATTGCGCGCCGGCTTGCGGAAACCGCGCTGGTGATCGATCCTGCGCAGCCCGCGCTGCAGCGAGCTCTCGGCGATCTGCTGCATGCGCAGATCGAGCGTCGAGAAGACTTTCAGTCCGCTGCGATAGAGGTTCTCGACGCCGAACTTGTCGCTTTTCTCGATGTACTGGCGGATGTCTTCGGCGAAATACGCGCCGATCTTCGGCGACTCCTCTTTGTACGAGCCGAGGACCACGGGAGTGCTGATGGCCTGCTGGAACTGCGGCCGGGTGATGTATTTGACTTCGAGCATCCGCCGCAGCACGTGGTCGCGCCGCCGCTGCGCGGCTTCCGGATTGAGAATCGGGCTGTACGCGCCCGGCCGGTTGCTGATGCCGGCGATCATCGCCGCTTCCGGCAGCGTCAAGTCTTTGGCGTGTTTGCCGAAGTAGAGGCGCGATGCCGACTCGACGCCGTACGCACCGTGTCCGAAGTAGACCTGATTTGCGTACAGCTCGAAGATCTGATCCTTCGTGAAGTCTTTCTCGATCTGGATGGAGAGCAGCGCTTCGTTCACCTTGCGGCGCCAGCTCTTCTCCGGCGTCAGAAAGATCAGCTTGGCGAGCTGTTGCGTCAGCGTCGACGCCCCTTCGACTTTCCGGCCGGCGATCAGATCCTTCAGTCCGGCGCGCAGAATGGCCTTGGGACTGAACCCGCCGTGCTGGTAGAAGTCCGCATCTTCGGTGGCGATGATCGCACTCACGAGCGCCGGCGCCATCTCGCGTTTGGGAACGATGATGCGCCGTTGGATCGAGTATTCGGCGAAGGGGATGCCGTTGCGATCGAACACGCGCGTGATGATCGCGGGGGTGTAATCCTCGAGTGACTTTACCGTCGGGACGCGGACGGCGTGTGCGAAGACAAACCCCGCCGGGACGCCGAGGGCCAGCGCGACGAAGATCATGAGGAGACGCGATTTGCGGCGAGACGGCGCTGGCGGAACGATGGCTTGTTCAGTCACGGCCTTAGTTTAGAATCAAACCATGTCGTCCGTCCCGATCGCGAGCACGGCGCCCGAATGGGCCCGGCTGGTGGGAGACTCGCTCAAACAGAACGGTCCCTGGCACACCTACTCGAAGCTGGTCGAGGCGCGGGACACTTACCCGAACGATCTCGCGCTGCGCGGATACGTCGAGATCGTGCGCAATACGATCGTGCGCGAATTCATCGAGCATCCCAAAGGGATGCAGGCCGTGCCGAAACTCAGCGCGGAGTTCCTGACGAACTTCGATCGATTCAACCTCAGCGCTCAGGAAGGATTCCTCGTCTCACTCATCGACGGCCGCATGGACATCTCCAAACTGATGATCCTCAGCCCGTTCGATCCCTTCACGACGCTCTTCAATCTGGCCAAGCTGCAGCACGAAAGGGCCATCACCATCCCGCAATGAGCACCGACGTCCGCTACAGCATCGCGCAGTTCCTCAAGTCGCCGATCGCGATCGTCAACGACAAGGGTGGGATCGAGTGGCGCAACCCATCGTTCGAGAACACCTTCGGCAAGGTCAACCTGGCGTGGTTGCAGGAGGCGGCGCGCGTCGTCGCCGGCGAGCGCGGCTGGCTGCAGGGTTTTTTTCTCGCCGGGGATGATCAGCGTACCATCGACGTCGAGATCGGCGGCCGAACCTATCGCGTCGACAGGATCCGCAACGTCGATGAGTTCGGATCGCCGGCGGTGGCGCTCTGGTTCGAGGACGTCACCGAGCAACGGCAGGCCGAGCAGGCCAAATCCGATTTCACCGCGCAGATCGTCCACGATCTTCGCGGTCCGCTGTCAGGCATCCAGGGAACGCTCGAGTTCGTGCTTTCGCAGGAAGGCAACAAGATCGACTCGATGTACACCGATCTGTTGACCGAAGCGCAGCGCGAGTCCGAGCGCATGATGAACCTCATCAACGAGATTCTCGACTTCTCGAAGATTCAGTCGGGAAAGTTCACCGTGGAGAAGGAGCCGGTGCGCGTGGCCGGTCTGCTCAAGCGCGCCATTCGCAGCCTGCAGTCGGTGGCGTCGCGCGACGAGATCTTCCTCGTCAGCGCTCACGGCCGGGAGATCCCGCAGATCGTCGGCAGCGTGGAGAAGCTGACGCAGGCCATCATCAATCTCATCTCGAACTCGCTGAAGTTCACGCCGAAGAAGGGACTCATCTCCGTCGGCGCGCAGATCGTGCGCAATGGCGATTCGCCGGAAGCGGTGATCGTCACTGTGACCGACAGCGGCCTGGGCATCAAAGCCGGCGAGGTCGACAAGTTGTTCGCGAAGTACAAACAGACCGGTACGAAATCATTCCGCGGCGGCGGCGGCACAGGCCTCGGCCTCTTCATCGTGAAGCAGATCGTGGAGGCGCATGGCGGCGAGGTCAGCGTCGCCTCGATCGAAGGCGTCGGTACGAGCATGGTGGTGAAGCTACCGATCAAGCGCGCTGCTTGATTTGGTCGTAGGTCGTCGGTCGTGGGGCCTCAGCGCCTCAGGCGACACGGCCCCCACGACCTACGACCCACGACCCACGACCTTTCGTACGAAGAACGGGAAACGCAATCCATTAGTCGTAACCGTTCCAAACGTCCAACCGTCGCCGACGCGACCCTCGAACTCGAGTTTGCCGATGTCTTTCGCCGTCATCTCGCCGTTCTCGACCGACACGGGAACGCGCTGAAAATCGAACCGGGCGGTTCCGCTCCACCGGCCATCGAGACTTCGCCGCTTGCGCATCGCCTTCACGATGTCGACGATCGCATCGAACGCGATATCGCGACGCAGGGCGACAGAAGTGAGCGGCACCGGAATGTCCGGCACGATCGCGTCGCGCATGTCCCGTGGATCGGAATGCTGGTGATAGAGCGTCGAGGTGCGCACTGTGAGGCCGCTCGCAGGAAGCGTGATCTTCTTCGACTCGCCAAAGTTGTTCGGCTTTGCGCCGGTCGGCTCACCGACGAAGATCGCATTCGTGTTCTGCTCGAGATCGAGGGCGAAGAACATCGCCGCCGAAAACGTCCGGCGGCCGATCAGCACGAACACGCGTCCTGGGTCCTGCAGCTTGCCGCAGCGAATGAGTCCGTGAAGGAGCGCTCGATTGAGGGCACCATTGCCGCCGGGATTCTGGCGGATGTCGATCACCAGCGCGTCGACCGCATGTGTGTCGATGAATCGAAACATGCGGATCGCGAAATCGGCCAGGCTCTCCTTCGCGTCATTCGCGACTTCGTTGTAGACGAAATGGACGATGCGCTCCGAGGGGAGATACCGAAATGAGAACGGACGAGCGTCTGGCTTTTTCAGCCATGGCACGGGAGACCCGAACGGAATCGGCTCGAGCGTGACCGCTCCCCTGTCCGTGACGACGTCGATTCGATCGGGCCCCGGAGCGATAGCGGCGCCGGCGATCATCTCCGGCATGGCGAGATAGTCCGCGACGACCAGGCGCTGCATCGTCTCGTTGTCGGCGGACACGTAAGGCTTCATCTTTTCGAGCGCGACGACGATGTCGTCATCGCCGATGCGCAGCACTTTGGCGCCGATCAGGCGAGAGTCCGCAGCGTCGCGGATGAACAGTCCGTCGTCGAACCAGAAAAATCGAACCGGAAGATGACGCACGCGCAGCCCGGGATCGGAGGGCAGCGGCGTGGGCGTGTGCCCGGTGAAGAAGCCGGAGTTCGGATCGATCGGAAGCGTGAGGCGAGTGTGGCCGTCACCGATCATGGCCACGATGCGGGAAAGCTCGGCCATCTTTTCGTATGGTTTCAGGGAGCGCCGTCCGAGAGAAGCGGCCGCGGTATGGAAGGCATCCCGCGTGACCACGGTGTAGGGATTGGGATGCAGTTTTTCGATTTCGCTGACGAGGGCGTCCAGATCGGCGCCGGCCAGGAAGGCCAGAAGGCAGAGGATCATGCTACAAATATAGCATAATGCTACATACGTAGCACAGCTTCGATTCCGGCCCGGATCTCCTTCTCGGTCACGTCGGAGAGCACCACACAATCCCCTACTCGCCGCGGAAATACCATCACGCGGGCCGTGCCCGTGTTCTTCTTGTCGTGTGCCGTGGCGGCGAGGATGTCCTTGCGATTCAGCTTCGGCAGCGGCAGGGGCTCGTACGCGAGAATGGCCTGCTCGATGCGAGCGGCTTCCTTCTTCTGCAGCAGTCCTCGCGTCACCGCGATCGTGTTCGCACCGATCATCCCCCACGCCACCGCCTCACCGTGCGTGATCCCTTTGTAATGCATCGCCGCTTCGATTCCGTGCGCGATCGTGTGACCGTAGTTGAGGAGCCGGCGCAGATCGGCTTCCTTCTCGTCGGCAGAGACGATGGCCGCCTTCACCTGAATCGCCTTCTTGACCATCGTGTCAATCGTCGCCGACTCGCGCGCCACGACCATCTTCCGCGATGATTCGAAGAGCTCGAACAGCGACGGATCGCCGATCACGCCACCTTTGAGCGCCTCGAAGATTCCGCTGAGCAGATCGCGATCGGACAGCGTCGACAGCACCGACGTGTCGCTGATGACAGCGCGCGGCGGGAAGAAGCTGCCGATGAGGTTCTTGCCCTGGGCATGATTCACGGCCACCTTCCCGCCGAGGGAGCTGTCGACTTGCGCGAGCAGAGTGGTGGGAATGTGAACGAGGTCGATGCCGCGCAGAAAGATCGACGCGGCGAAGCCGGCGGTGTCGCCGATCATGCCGCCGCCGACGACAACCGCCATCGAGTCGCGCTTCGCGTCGCGGTCGAGCAGCTCGGTCACGATCTCCTCCGCTGTCGCCATCGTCTTGTGCGCCTCTCCTTCCCGCATCGTGATGACATCCGCTGCCGGCTGGAAGGAATGCGCGACCTTCGTGCCGAAGCGCGGACGCAACGCCTCCGATGTGATGACGAAGACGCGCCCGCGCGGCTCGAGGAGTGAGCCGGCCTTGGCCAGCAATCCTCGACCGACGTAAACCGGATACGAAGCGCTCGCCTGCTGGATGGTGATGAAGGGGTCCATCACTTCTTGATCGCGATCCCCAACTCGTCCAACTGCTTCTGATCGACCGCCGACGGCGCGTCGCTCAGCAGGTCTTGCGCGCGGGCGGTCTTCGGGAAGGCGATGACATCGCGCAGCGACTCCGCGCGGGCCATCAGCATCACCATGCGATCGACGCCGAGAGCGATGCCGCCGTGTGGCGGCGCGCCATAGCGGAACGCTTCGAGGAGAAAGCCGAAGCGCTCTTTCGCCTCCTCTTCGCCGATGCCGAGGGCCTTGAACATCCGCTTCTGCAGTTCGGGACGATTGATGCGGATGCTGCCGCCGCCGAGCTCCAGGCCGTTGAGCACGACGTCGTACGCGCGGGCCATCGTCGCGCCGGGGTCGCTCTCCATCTTGTCGACGTCCTCGAGCGCCGGCGACGTGAATGGATGATGCCGCGCGAAATAGCGCTGCGTCTCCTCGTCCCACTCGAAGAGCGGAAAGTTCGTGACCCAGAGGAATTTCCAGGAATCGTCGGGAATCATCCCCTGCTCTTTCGCGACGCGCACGCGCAGCGCGCCGAGGACGTCCCAGACGGTTTGCTGTTTGCCGGCGACGATGAGGGCGAGATCGTTCTCACTCGCGCGCAGCGCGTTGCGCAATGAAACGAACGCCGCATCGTCGAGAAACTTCTTGATCGATGAGCCGCGCTGCGCGTCGAACTTGATCCAGATCAACCCTGCCGCACCGAACTTCTTCGCCTCCTCGGTCAAGTCATCGATCCGCTTGCGCGAAAGCGCCGCGCCGCCCGGAACCACGATCGCGCGTACGCTAGCGGCATTGCGGAACGGCTCGAATGCGATCGCCTGCGCAGCGCTCGTGATGTCGATGAGCTCCATGCCGAAGCGCATGTCAGGGCGGTCGACGCCGAAGCGATCCATCGCCTCCTGCCATGGCATGCGCGGGAAGGGCGCCTTCACGGGAATGCCGGCGAGTGGAAAGACCTCCGCGAACATCCCCTCGATGAGACGAAACACGAACTCTTCGTCGATGAACGAGGCCTCGATGTCGATCTGCGTGAACTCCGGCTGCCGGTCGCGGCGCAGATCCTCATCGCGGAAGCATTTCACGATCTGAAAGTATCGATCGAAGCCGGACACCATGAGCAGTTGCTTGAAGATCTGCGGCGACTGCGGCAGCGCGTAGAACATCCCCTTGTGCACGCGGCTGGGCACGAGATAGTCGCGTGCTCCCTCGGGTGTCGACCGCGTGAGGATCGGCGTTTCGATTTCCAGAAAGCCGTTGCGGTTCATGTAGTCTCGAACAGCGAACGTGACGCGATGCCGCAACATCAGGTTGTGCGTCAGCGACGGCCGCCGCAGGTCGAGCACCCGATGCTTCAGCCTCAACTCCTCGGCGGCCTCGGTCTCGTCGTCGATCGGGAATGGCGGCGTCTCGGCACGGTTGAGAATCTCGATCTTCGAGGCCACCACTTCGACGTCGCCGGTGGCGAGCTTCGGATTCTTCTGCGACTCGGCGCGCTCCTTCACCTCGCCTTCGATGCGTACGACGTACTCGCCGCGCAGCTCCTTCGCCGCCGCGACGACGTCCGCCGGGACGAACTGCTGATCGGCCACGACCTGCACGATGCCGGTGCGGTCGCGCAGATCGACGAAGACGAGCTCACCGAAGTCGCGGTGCTTCTGTACCCAGCCGCAGAGAGTGATCTTCTGACCGATATTCTCTTTGCGCAGGGTTCCGGCGTAGATGCGATTCATAGCTATTAGCTGTTAGCTCTTAGGAGGCCGCCGCCCCAGCCACGTTCTCCTAAGAGCTAAGAGCTAACAGCTAAGAGCTTCAAGTATTCATCTTTGTACTCAACGTAATTCCGCCACGATCGATCGAGCCGCGCCAATTCCTCTTTCGTCAGATCGCGCTTCACTTTGCCGGGAACGCCGATGACCAGCGTGCGCGGCGGCACGTCCATGCTTTCGGTGACGATGGCGCCGGCGCCGATCAGCGCCTGCTCGCCGACGACGGCGTGGCTCAACACCCTCGATCCGATTCCGATCAGCGCCCCGCGGCCGATCGTGCAGCCGTGCACGACCGCAGCGTGGCCGATCGTCACTTCCTCGCCGACGATTGTCGGTCCGGTTCCCTGCTCGACGTGGAGGACGGAGTTGTCCTGGATGTTCGTGCGCGCGCCGATGAGGATGTAGTGAATGTCGCCGCGCAGAACGGCGCCGTACCAGATCGAGCAATCGTCGCCGAGCTCGACGTCGCCGATCAAACTGCAGTTCTCGGCGAGGAACACGCGTTCGCCGATGCGCGGCTCTTTTCCCTGATAACGGCGGGTGATCATCGGTCGCGGACTTTAGCACAGCGATATCCCCTACAATCCGCGGCACATGGCTCAGCGCATGCCGTTCCGCGATCGCGCGCAAAAGTGTCGCGAATGGAAGCGTTCAGCGATGTGATCTTTGGCTTCGCCGTGTCGCTGCTCGTCGTCTCTCTCGAAGCGCCGAACAATACGTGCTGCTGTTTGTCATCCTCTTCTATGTGTATCCCCTGAAGTTCGTTTTCGTGGCTTCTGTGGAGACGATCACCCGCCGCAAAAACGTGATCACGACCGAACAGGCGCCGACTCTGTTCCTGGTGTGCGGCGCTGGATTTGCCGGCGGTGTTTCTCCGCGCTCCTCGGCTTCCTCCTTCCACGGAATGTCGTCGGATCACGGGCGCGAATGCGGCGCAAACGGCGCGCGGCCGAACAAGAAATGCTGGCGTCAGCGCCAGAGCCGCCAGGTTGACGCGCCCCAGATGATCGCGAAGAGCAGCGCCGCCGACGCGGTGCCGATGGTCGCGTGCGCGGGTCCGAAGTGATCGGCAGCGATGCCGGTGAAGATGCTGGACACACTCATCGTCAGGGTCACGAATCCGTAATCGGCGGCGAAGACGCGCCCGCGGATGTAGTCGGGCGTTTCCCGCTGCAGCCCGTAGGTCGAGATCTGCCACGATGCGCCGCCGCCGAGGTGCGCGAAGAAGATGGCGATGAGGCCGAAGGTGAGTGAGGGAGATAACGCGAGCGCGCTGTAGCCGGCGCCGAATGCGAGGACGCAATAGACGATCGCGCGGTACTGCGCGTCTTCGCGTGCGATGGCCCGCAGCAGGAATGGTCCGAGGAGCGCACCCAGGCCGCGGGCGGCGAAGAGCAGGCCGATGCCGAGCGCGCCGGCCTTGAAGACCTGCTTGCCGAAGACGCTGAGCATCGCCACGACGCCGGCTGCGACTCCGTATCCGCCTTTCGTCGTCAGCAGCGCGAGCACACGCGGATGCGCACGCGCGTAATGAATCGTCTCGCCAATCGATTCCAGCAGCGGCGGTTGCTCGTGATGTGCTTCTCGAGCCTCGGAGAACGGCACGCGCATGCGCCACAACACCAGCGCCGAAACGAGAAAGCTCGCCGCGTCGACGAGGAAAGAGACGTCACGCCCGAACCATGTCGTGACCAGTCCGCCGATCGCCGCGCCGGCGGCGAGCATCGTCCCCCACGTCGATCCCATCAGCACGTTCGCGGGTCCGAGCTCTTCCGGCTTCACGATGTTCGGCAAGGCCGCTTGCGAGGCCGGCTCGAAGTAGGCGGAGCCGATGGAGATGATCACGACGCCGAGATACGCAAACGGCAGAAATGCAGGTGTGCGCGCCAGCAGTGGCAGAAGGCACGCGCCGGTGCGGATGACGTCGACGACGATCATCAGCTTGCGGCGATCGACGCGATCGATGATGTGACCGGCAATCGGCGTGAAGATGAAGATCGGTAGCGTCTGACAGAGCAGCATCAGCGACGCGAGCGTGGCCGAACCGGTGAGCTGCAGGACGAGATCGAGAAGCGCGACGGTGAGAAACCAATCGCCGCCCAGTGAGATCAACGCGCCGATGTAGAGGAGGCGAAAATCGCGGTTCTCGCGGAGAAGGCGCCAGTACATGCGCTACATCGCCGCCGCGGTGCGCTCGTATGTGAGGAACGAATAGGGATACGGATTGCGCTCGTCGGCCTCGCAGTGCTCCGTGTCGACGAGCCGCCACTCGTTGACGTCGTCGAACTCGGGAAAGAAGGTATCCCCTTCCGGCTCGGCGTGGACGCGCGTGAGATACATGCGATCAGCGCGGTGGATCGCCTGATTGAAGATCTCCGCGCCGCCGCCGATGAAGATCTCGGAGTCGCCGGCGGCCTCCGCCTTGCTGATCGCTTCGTCGAGCGACCGCGCGATCGCCACTCCGGGCGGCGCGTAATCGGTTTTGTGCGTGATCACGACAAAGACGCGCCCCGGCAGCGGCGTGCCGATCGACTCGAACGTGCGCCTGCCCATCAGCAGGTGGTGCCCCATCGTGAGCTGTTTGAATCGCTTCAGATCCGCCGGCATGTGCCATGGAAGCTGGCAGTCCCGGCCGATGACATTGTTGTTCGCCAGCGCGGCGATGATGGACAGGGTCATACGGCGATCGGCGCTTTGATGCTCGGATGTGGGTCGTAATTCTCGAGCGTGAAGTCGCCGAAGCGAAAATCGAAGATCGACTTTACTTCGGGATTCAACTTCATCGACGGCAGCGGCCGCGGTTCACGCTCGAGCTGCAAACGCGCCTGATCGAGATGATTCGCGTAGAGATGCACGTCGCCGAACGTATGCACGAAATCGCCGAGGCGAAGGCTACAGACGTGCGCAACCATCATGGTCAGCAGCGCATACGAAGCGATGTTGAACGGCACTCCGAGAAAAACGTCCGCGCTGCGCTGGTAGAGCTGACACGACAGCCGTCCTTCGGCGACGTAGAACTGAAAGAGCGCATGACATGGTGCGAGCGCCATCTTGTCGAGATCGCCCACGTTCCAAGCGCTCACGATCAGGCGGCGCGAGTCGGGATTCTGTTTGATCTGCTCGATGACCGGCGTGATCTGGTCGATCTGCCGGCCATCCGACGCCGGCCACGATCGCCATTGATATCCATAGATCGGTCCGAGGTCGCCGGTCGGGTCGGCCCACTCGTCCCAGATGGTGACCTTGTTCTCATGCAGGTAGCGGACGTTCGTCTCGCCGCGCAGAAACCAGAGCAGCTCGTAGATGATCGAGCGCAGATGCACCTTCTTCGTCGTCAGCAGCGGAAACCCGGCATTCAGATCGAAGCGCATCTGATGGCCGAACACGCTGAGCGTTCCGGTGCCGGTGCGATCCGATTTTCGCGTTCCGTGATCGAGGATGTGGCGGATGAGCGTGAGGTATTGCTGCATGATGCATTTTAGCTCTTAGCTGTTCGCTCTTAGCTCTTAGGAGGACGAACTCCGGTTCTCCTAAGAGCTAACAGCTAAGAGCTAAGAGCTATTAAGATCCCCGCGCGAATGGAGTTCCGCAATGGCATCCTCCACATCGGCGGCGCTTCCGTGCTCGAGATCGTCGAGCGCTTCGGCACGCCGGTCTACGTTTACGATGCCGGCGTCATCCTTCGTCAGATCGAGAATGTGAAGCGCGCATTCGCGGCGGTTCCGTTCCGGCCCTTCTACGCCATGAAAGCGAACGGGAACCTCGGGTTGCTGCGTCTGATCCGCTCGCACGGCTTCGGCTGCGACGCCGTCTCGCCCGGCGAGATCTTTCTCGCGCAGAACGCCGGCTACACGCCGGACGAGATCTGGTTCACTTGCTCGAACGTGTCCGACGAGGATCTGCGCGAGATCCCCGACCGCAACATCGTCGTCAACGTCAACTCGATGTCGGAGATCGATCGCTGCCTCGCTCTCGATCTGCCAAATCCGATCGCGTTGCGGGTGAACCCCGACGTCGGCGCGGGACATCATCACGACGTCGTCACCGCGGGCGGCGGCGTGAAGTTCGGGATCGATTTCGCGGAGATCGAGTCGGCGCGCGTCATCGTCGAAGACTCGGGACGCGAAGTCGTCGGCCTGCACGCTCACATCGGATCGGGGATCGATTCGCTGGAGCCGCTGCTCGAGTCGGCGCGGCGTCTTCTCGACCTGGCGCCGTCATTCGAGCATCTCCGCTGGATCAACTTCGGCGGAGGGATCGGCGTCCCGTATCGTCCCGGTGAGCGCGAATTCCCCATCGACGAATACGGCCGCGAGCTGACGCATATCGCCGGCGAATTTCTCGGCAGCCGCGGTCTGACGGCGATCCTCGAGCCTGGACGCTACGTCGTAGCCGGCTCCGGTGTGCTGCTCTCGCGCGTGACGGCGAAGCGGATCAGCTCCGGCGTCGAATGGATCGGCTGCGACACCGGTTTCAATCATCTCGTCCGCCCGTCGAAGTACGGCGCGTATCACCACATCGTCAACGCCACGCGCGGATCGCAGGCATCGCTGCGGGCGACCTTCGATGAGTCGAGGATCTGCGACGCGTTCGTCGTCGCCGGCAACCTCTGCGAATCGGGCGACGTCTTCACACGCGATGCGGAAGGCAATCCCGTCACGAGGAAGCTCGATCCGACACACGTCGGCGATCTCATCGCCTTCTGCGACGCCGGCGCGTACGGCTTCTCCATGGCCTCGCACTACAACGCCCGTCTGCTGCCGCCGGAAGTGCTGATTCGTGACGGTGAGCTGCATTCGATCCGGCAGCGACAGACCTTCGACGATCTGAGTCGCGGAATGGAGTGATAGATTCTCGCGCGCAAAGAAAGGAGAACACGATGAAAAGACTCACCATCATGGCGGTCTGCTCTCTGGCTCTTCTGGCTTGTACGTCCACGACGATGACGACAACAAACGACGCGGATGCGGCGATTCGCGCTTCGATACCGCGTTTCACGGCCGCCTTCAACGCCGGCGATTGGGCGACGGTGGCCAGTTACTACGCCGATGATGCGGTCACGCTCATGCCGAATGCCGATGTCGCCCGCGGCCGGCCGGCGATTCAGCAGTTGTTCAGCTCCATGGGTTCGATGAAGCCGAATCTCGGTTTTGGTCCAGATCGCATCGTGCAGTCGTGCGATGTTGCCTACGAGATCGGTCACTATCAGATGCGGATGACGGCGGCGAATGGCTCGCCGATGAACGATGCCGGCAAGTATCTGACGGTCTGGCGCCGCATGCCGGATGGCACGTGGAAAATCGTTGCCGACATGATCAACACGAACCAACCTCCGCCCGCGATGTAACCGCTGCTCCCATGAAAAAAGCGATCGTATGCCTCGCTCTGCTCATCGTTTCCTGCGCGACCGTTCCGAAAAAACCGATGTTCGATTTGAAGATTACGAACGGCCGCATCATGGACGGCACCGGAGCGCCATGGTTTCGTGGTGACATCGGTGTTCGCGGCAACACGATCGTCGAGATCGGCTCGCTCGATCACATTCCGGCGACGATCACGGTCGACGCCCACGATCAAATCGTCTCTCCCGGCTTCATCGACCTCCTCGGACAATCGCAGAGCGCAGTTCTCGAAGATCCGCATCTCGAAGCGAAGGTGAGACAGGGCGTGACGACCGAGGTGACCGGCGAAGGATTCTCCCCCGGTCCAGCGAAGCCATCGGATGCTAATCCCGGCGAGCGCATCTGGCGCACGCTCGGCGAGTACCTCGATGCGCTCGATCGCCAGGGCTCCGCGGTCAACTTCGCGCTGCTCGTCGGCGCGTCGAATCCGCGCGAGATCGTCATTGGCAATGTGAACCGCCCTCCCACGCCGGACGAGATGCGGCAGATGGAGTCGATCGTCGATCAGGCGATGCGCGACGGCGCGATCGGCATCTCGACATCGTTGATCTACCTGCCGGCGATGTAATCGACGACCGAGGAGATCATCGATCTCGCGAGAGTGGCAGCGCGATACGGCGGCATGTACTTCACCCACATGCGCGATGAGGGCGACAAGATCGACATGGGACTGGACGAAGCGTTCCGCATCGGACGCGAAGCGAATATCCCGGTGAACATCTGGCACCTCAAGGTCGGCGGCCGTGCAAACTGGGGACGCATGCCGCATGTCATCGAACGCATCGAGCAGGCGCGCGCGGAAGGGATCGACGCTGCAGCCAATGTCTATCCGTACATCGCATCGTCGACGGCACTCAGCACACTCGCGCCCGACTGGGCACTCGAAGGCGGCTACTCCACGTTCAAGGCGCGGCTCGCCGATCCCGAGCAGCGCGTGCGCATCCTCGAGTTCTTCCGTCTTCAATTCGAGAAGCGTGGCGAGCGGGGCATCTACGTCTCTCGAATCGCGAATCCGGCTTTTGCTCAGTACGAGAAGCACTTCATGCCGGAGATCGCCTCGATGATGGGAACGACGCAGGAGGAAGCGCTGGCGCGTCTGTTCAGTGAAACGAATGTTTCTCCGCGCGTGATTTTCTTCTCGATGGATGAGAGCGACGTGCAGTACGCGCTCAAACAGCCGTGGGTCTCTGTCGGTGCGGACTCGGGCTCGCCTACGCCCGCCGATCGAGCGGCGAACAGCGCCGTGCATCCTCGGGGCTACGGAACGTTCCCGCGCGTCGCCGGCCATTACGTCCGCGACGTGAAGCTCTTCACGCTGGAAGAGGCCGTGCGCAAGATGACATCGCAGGCCGCTGACCGCGCGCATCTCGAGGATCGCGGCGTGCTCCGTCCGGGCATGAAGGCCGACATCATCATCTTCGACCCGAATGCGATTCGCGACGCCGCGACGTTCGAAGACCCACACCACTTTGCGGAGGGAGTGTCATCCGTGATCGTGAATGGAGTGCCGGTGTTGTGGGATGGGGCGATGACTCCGGCTCTTCCTGGAAGGACGATTCGGGGCCGTGGTTATGTGAAAAGGTAAAAGCGAAATGTTGAATGGTGAATGTTGAATGTTGAATGTTGAATGGCATTCAACATTTACCATTCAACGTTCAACATTCAACATTTGCTTTTGAAAGCGCAGAGAAGGCATGCCTGAGCAAGACACCAGCAAGCTCGTTAGAACCGTAGGCTTCTGGGGCCTCGTGGCCATGTGCATCAACGCCGTGGTCGGCAGCGGCGTGTTCCTGCTCCCGTCCGAATCGTACAAGCTGCTCGGTCCGTTCTCGCTCTGGGCGCCTTTGATCGCTGCCGTTCCGGTATTCATCCTCGTCCTCTGCTTCGCCGAGGCGTCGAGTCACTTCAGCGAGCCGGGCGGCGCGTATCTCTATTCGCGCACGGCGTTCGGCGATTTCATCGGGTTCGAAACGGGGTGGATGAACTGGATCGCGCGCGTGACATCGCTGGCCTCGCTCTCGAATGGCTTCGTGCTGGCGCTGGCTCGGCTGTTTCCCGCTCTCGGAACGGGCAACGCGCGCGCCGCGGTGATTATCATCTCCATCGCGATTCTGGCGGGAATCCATCTGATCGGCGTCCGCTACGGAGCGGCGTCGATCTACGTCTTCACATTCGGGAAGTTGATTCCGCTCGTGGGGTTCATCATCCTCGCGCTCGTCATCTGGCACAGCAATCCGATCCCGGCGTCGCTGCATCTTCCCGGCCCCGGCACGAACTGGAACGACGTCTGGTTGTTCATGCTTTTCCTCTACGCCGGCTTCGAGAACCTGGGCGTGCCGGCAGGCGAGTTCAAAAACCCGCGCCGCGATCTTCCCCTGGCGCTGCTCGTCGGAATCATGGCCATCGCCGCGATCTATGTGCTGACGCAGCTCGGCGCGATGTCGGCGCTTCCCGATCTGTCGAAGACGAGCACTCCGATCGCCGACGCGGCGGCCGCGATCATCGGCTCGACCGGGGCGATCATCATCACCCTCGGTGCGGTGCTGTCGATGGCCGGAACGAATTCCGGCACGATGTTCGAAGGCTCGCGCATGCTGTATGCGCTGTCGCTCGACCGGCCTCGCCTGCGTCTGATCAGCTATGTTCATCCGCGCTTTCGCACGCCGACGGTAGCCATCGCCATTCACTCACTGGTCGCGCTCGCGCTCGCTCTCGGCGGCTCGTTTGCCAAGCTGGCCCTCCTATCGGCGGTGGCGCGGCTGACCACGTATCTTTTCACCTGCGCCGCCATTCCACGCCTTCGCAAGCTGAACGAAGGATTCCGCACGCCGGGATTGATCATTCCCATTCTCGGGACGTTGATCTCCCTCGCGTCATTTTTCTTCCTCGACCGCTTCAAGTTCATCGCCGCCGGGATCGCGATGGTCGTCGGCGCGGCGATTGCTCTGACAACGAGGCATGGACGAAATACAACCGATGTCTCTCCGTGACACCGCGAAAGGCGTAGCCGTTCGCGCCGGCCTCCTCGGCGTTGTCGGGCTCATCGCCGGCGCGTGGCTATTCGGCGTCGCCGCGAAGACAGCCAGCGCGCTCGTCAAATTCATCGTCGGGCTCATTCTGCTCGCGATCGGCGCCGGTCTGGCGACGCTCGAAGTGAAGAAGATTCAGCGGCGCTTCGATACGCCCTAAAACATCCAGGTGCAGATCGCGACAGCGACCAGAGCGGCGACGATATCGCCGACGATCGCCGACGGAATCGCATGTCGGGTTTTCTTCACCCCGATCGCGCCGAAATAGACGGCGAGCACGTAGAAGAGCGTCTCGGAGCTGCCGTACATCGTCGCGGCCATGCGCGCGATCAGCGAGTCGGGTCCGTATCGCTTGATGATGTCGGTCGCGAGCGCGAGCGATCCGCTTCCCGACAGCGGGCGCAACACGGCGAGTGGAAAAATCTCCGGCGGGAAGTTGATCGCGCTCATCGCCGGTCGCAGCGCGTCGGTCAGCAGATCCATAGCGCCCGACGCGCGGAACATGCCGATGGCGACGAGGATGCCGACGAGAAACGGGATGATGCGCACCGCGACCTGGAATCCTTCCTTCGCTCCTTCGATGAACGTGTCGTAGACCTTGATCTTGCGGATCATTCCGATGAGCGGAATGCCGACGAGGAGCACCGGGATCGCCCAGAGCGAGATCTGTTCGAGGATCGTGCGGATCATTCGGCGACCTCAACGTCGACCTCACGCTCCTCGCGTGGAAAGAATCGCTGCAGAATCTTTGCGGCTGTGACCGCAGCGACCGCGCCGGAGAAAGTCGCCACGATCGTCGTGACGATGATCGCCGTCGGATTCTTCGCTCCCGCCGCAGCGAGGACGGCGATGATCGTCGCCGGGATGAGCTGAATGCCAGCCGTGTTGAGCGCCATGAACGTGACCATCGCGTTCGTGGCCGTGTCTTTCTGTTCGTTCA